>JANOLC010000028.1:0-6119 GCA_031419575.1 Burkholderiales bacterium
GGCCGCCATTTTGATTGCGGGGCGCTCTGGCTCGGCCATCACCGCGCAGATTGGCGTGATGCGGGTCACCGAAGAGTTGGACGCCATGCAGGTCATGGGCATTGCACCGGGTTACCGGCTGGTCATGCCGCGCGCCATTGCGATGGCGATTGCCATGCCCTTGATTTCAGTTTGGACCACCGTGGCCGCGCTCAGCGGGGGCATGCTGGCGGCAGACCTGGTGATTGGTGTCACGCCCGCGTTTTTTGCCACGGCCCTGCCAGCGGCCGTGCAGGCCTCCAACCTGACGCTGGCCGTGGGCAAGTCGGTGGTGTTTGGCTTGATGATTGCGCTGATTGGTTGCCACTACGGCCTGCGCATCAAACCCAACACCGAGAGCCTGGGCGAGGGCACGACGGCCTCGGTGGTGACCTCCATCACCGTGGTGATTCTGGTGGATGCCCTGTTTGCCGTGGTCTTCAAGGACGTGGGCATATGAACGACACCCCGGTGAACGTCACCACGCAACCATCACTGCAGCCTGTGGTGGACATTCAGGGCCTGTGGTCGATATTTCGCACCGCCGGGGTCGAGGCCATCGTCCATAAAAACCTCAACCTGCGCATTGAGACGGGTGAAATGCTGTCTATCGTGGGCGGCTCCGGCAGTGGCAAAACTGTGCTGCTGCGCAAGATTCTGGGGCTGGTGTCGCCCTCACGCGGCACCGTCACCGTGCTGGGCAAGCCCGCACACCAGCTCAGCGAAGTGGGCGCTGCCAGCCGGGTCGGCATGTTGTTTCAGCACGGCGCCCTGTTCTCGGCCTTCAGCGTGCTGGACAACATTGCATTCCCCTTGCGCGAGCTGAAAACCCTGCCCGAATCACTGGTACGGGATGCCGCCCTGGTCAAGCTGCAAATGGTGGGGCTGGACCGCGCCCATGCGGACAAGATGCCGTCCGATTTGTCGGGCGGCATGATCAAGCGCGTGGCGCTGGCGCGTGCGCTCATCATGGACCCGCCCCTGCTGCTGCTCGACGAGCCCACCGCCGGGCTGGACCCCGACAGCGCCGATGCCTTTTGTGCCCTGCTGCGTTCCCTGCACCGTGAGCTGGGCTTAACCGTGGTGATGGTCACACACGACCTGGACACCCTGTTCGAGCTGAGCACCCGCATCGCCGTGATTGCCGACAAACAGGTCATCACCAGTGGTGCGCCCAAAAATGTGATTGCCTTTCCGCACGCGTTCATTCAGGACTTTTTCCTGGGCGAGCGTGGCCAGCGGGCCATGGAGTTGTTGCGCGAATACCCGTTCGCGGTTTGAGCACAGAATTAAATGAGATTGCAGAAAGTGTCTTATGGAAAATAAATCCCACGCCTTTGCGGCCGGTGCCTTTGTGCTGCTGGTCTCCGCCTTGCTGGTGACCCTGGCCATCTGGCTGACGCGCGACACGGGCGAACACCGCATCTATGAACTCTCCAGCCGCGAGGCCGTCACCGGCCTACAGCCGCAGGCGGGCGTGCGCTTCAGGGGCGTGACGGTGGGCAAGGTCATGAGCATCGGTTTTGACCCGGTCACCCAAGGCAACGTGCTGATTCGCATCTCCACCGACGACCTGGCCCCCATCACCCGCTCCACCTTTGCCACACTGGGGTTTCAGGGTGTGACCGGGCTGGCCTTCATCCAGCTGGACGACACGGGCGAATCCAAAGACGCACTGGTGGCCACTGGTTCTGGCGATACCGCGGCCCCGCGTATCCCCATGCGGCCCAGTTTGTTGTCCAAGCTGTCAGACCAGGGCACGACGATTCTGATTCAAGTGGAGGAAACCAGCCGCCGCATCAACCAGCTGCTAGACCCCGCCAACCAGAAAATTCTGATGGGCGCGATTGACCACATGGGCCAGGCCGCCAGCGGCATTCAGAAATTCGCCTTCAACGCTGACAAGGTTCTGGATGCCCAGTTTGGCCCCCAAAACGTGAACCTGCCCAAGCTGGTGCAAGAAGTGAGCAGCACCCTGAAGTCCATGCAGGTCACGGCCGACAGCGTGAGCGCCAGCGCGGACGAGGCCAAGGTGTCGGCGGCGGAGTTCAAAGCCGTCTCGCAATCCCTTACCAAACCGGGTGGCCTGCTGGACAAGCTGGGTGAAAGCACCGACGCGCTCACCGGCCTGGGGCAGTCGTTAAATAGCGGTACCTTGCCCCGCGTGAACCGCACCTCCGAAGAAGCCACCCGCACCGCGCGCCAGGTGGGCCGCGTCATCAACGCGGTGAATGACAACCCGCAGGCGCTGATATTTGGCAACGGCCCCCTGTTACCGGGGCCGGGCGAGGCGGGTTTTACCGCACCGATCAAATGAAGTACCAACCCGGAGATTTGGGCCTTCTCTCATGCTTTCTAGCGCAGGACATCACCATGAATGCTACTAATAATATAGCTAACTATCTATACGTGACAGGGACTAGGGCAATATTTGTTGCCTCAACGGCGGTTTTGACCCTGATGTTGACCGCCTGCGCCCTGCCCAGCGCCCCGCCACGTGCCACCGTCTACGACTTTGGCCCTGGCGCGCTGATCACCCAGCCCACCAGCCGCATGGCTCCCTTGCCACCTTTGGCGTTGGCCGAGGTTGAAGCCAGCGCCGCGCTGGACAGCACCGCCGTCCTGTACCGCCTGGCCTACACCGATGCGCTGGTGCTGCGCCCCTACGCTCAGGCGCGCTGGAGCATGGCCCCCGCGCAGCTGGTGCGCCAGCGTGTGCGTGAACATTTAAGCCTGCGTCGCGCCGTGCTCAACCCTGGCGAGAGTGCTTCAGCAGGGGCCAGTCCCACCTCTCCCACCAGCCCCACCGCGCTGCGCCTGGAGCTGGAAGAGTTCAGCCAGTTGTTTGAGTCCACCACCGCCAGCACCGGCCTGATTCGCCTGCGTGCCACGGTCTTGCAAGCCGGTGGCACGGGCGAAAAGCTCGTCGGCCAAAAAACCTTCATCGTGCAAAGCCCCGCCCCCAGCGCTGACGCCGCCGGGGGGGTGCGCGCCCTGACCGCGGCGACGGATGCGGCTGTGCTGGAGTTGGACCAATGGCTGCAGCAATTACGTTGATATCACTTCCAACCTCGACTCCAGGCGCTCCATGTCCCTGATGTCCATCGAAGAGCAACTCAAACTCGCCGGGCTGGAAGTGCTGGGCGTGTGCGACGAGTTGTCCAGCCACGCCCCCAAATGGCGGCACGAAGCGGCCCTGCTCGAAGACCTGACCCCCGCTGAAGCCGACGAGCTGGGCAAGCTCATGCCTCTGGTGCGTGCCCAACCCGGCCAGGCCCTCATCCGCGAAGGCGATGTGGGCGACTGGATGCTGCTGATTTTGAGCGGCACCGTGGACGTGACCAAAAAATCCGACCGCGCGGGCGTCAGCGCCCCGTCGCGCCTGGCCGTCATCAAACAGGGCGCGGCGGTGGGCGAAATGTCCATGCTCGACGCCGCCCCGCGTTACGCCTCGTGCATCGCCATTGAAGTCGTTGAAGCCGGTGTGTTGACCCGCGCTTCAGTCACCCAGCTCATCCAAAACCACCCCGCCGTGGGTGCCAAACTGCTGGTCAAACTCACCCAGTTGTTGGCCCAGCGGTTGAGGAACACCAGCAATCAGTTGGTGAAGTTACTACAAAAACAATAGCGAACTATTGATGATTGACGGGGACTTGAAGCCTGTTTTATCCTTAACGCTGCTCTCAACGCCCATTTATGCCCCTAAGCTGGAACGAAATCAAATCCCGTGCGCTCACCTTCAGCCGCACCTGGTCTGACGCAGCGCACGAAGACAGCCAGGGCAAGCCGTTCTGGATTGATTTCTTTGAGATTTTTGGCATCACCGACAAGCGGGTGGCCAGCTTTGAGCACGCCGTTAAAAAGCTGCCCGCCAAGGTGCTGGGTGAAAAAGCTAAAACGGATGGCTTTGTCGATCTGTTCTGGCCCGGCATGTTGCTGGTGGAACAAAAGTCGCGTGGCAAAGACCTGGACAAAGCGCTGGCTCAGGCGCTGGCCTACTTCCCCGGCATTGCCGAGCGCGACCTGCCGCAGATCGTCATCGTTTGCGATTTCGCCCGTTTTCGGGTGCACCGCCTCACCACGAATGAGACGTTTGAATTTACGCTGAAAGACCTGCACAAAAATATCAAGCTCTTTGGTTTTGTGGCGGGCTACAAAGCGCTGGAGATCAAGCCCCAAGACCCTGTGAATATCAAGGCGGCCGAGCGCATGGGCCGCCTGCATGACGCCCTCAAGGCCAGCGGCTACACCGACCACCCGCTGGAAGTGTTGCTGGAGTTGCCGCGCAAGGTGGCGGCCATCGTCAAAGAATGGTGTTTGGTGCACCAGGCAGAGTTGCAAGACAATTGGTTGCGCGCCGAGCGTTTTGAGCCGCTTGAACGAATTCAAGGAGCCGACCGTGATTAAAGTATTGAATGCCCGCCTGACCGCCCCTTTGGTGCTGGAGATTGATTTCTCGGATCACACGCAAGGGGTGTTTGATGCAAACACCTATCTGACAAACCGAGCTGGGCCCTTGCTGGAAAAAATTCGAGACCCTGCGTACTTTGGGCGTTTTTTCATCGACGCGGGCGCTTTGTGCTGGCCAAACGGACTGGAGCTTTCCCCGGCCAAAATTCACGAGTTGTCAGTGGTTCATTTGCCGGCGTGAATGAACGTTGAGTTCGCGCGCTTGAAGTCTCAACCCCTTAACCATGGCTGAATCGACCTACAAACCTGTGCCGCATGGCGAGGCTTTCCGCAAGCAGTTATTGGCCAAACTGGGTGTTCAAAAGGCTTTTGATGCGCTTGAAGAGCGGGACACCGTTCCAGCACCTGGAGCCACTTCGATGACCGCTTTTCCAAACGCCGTTCGGTTCGATGCCGACACCCTGTGGGTTAGCTTGTCCGACGGCCGCACCATCGCTGCGCTGCTAGCCCAGGTTGAAATGAGCCAGCATGGTTTGCATTGGGATGCACTGGACGAGGATATTTTGTATGGCCTTGATGCGCCAGATCCGACTGTCGATGAGCTCTGGGCGCATGAAGCCGAAGCCCGTCTGGCGGCCTTTCGTGAAGGGCGGGTTCAAGCCATCCCTTTAAGCGAGGTCTTGGCCAAGTACATGCTGTCTTCAAAAACAATAGCAAGCTATTGAATACTGACGCGGACTTGAGGCATTTTTAAAGGTCAAACTCGCCCCAGCACCGGGAACAGCTTCACCAGCCCGTCCGACATCACCTCTACCGCCAAGGCGGCCAGTATCAGCCCCATCAGCCGCGTCATCACGTTGATGCCGGTCTTGCCCAGAAAGCGGGCAATCGGCTGTGCTGCGGCAAAACAGGCGGCGGTGGCCAGCGCGATGATCAGGCCGTAACCCACAAGCGTGGCCAGCTGGTAGATGTGCTTGGCCTTGTCGGCATAAATCACCACGGTAGACATGGTGGCCGGGCCGGTCAGCAGCGGGATGGTGAGGGGCACCACGGCAATGCTGGTGCGCGCGGCGGCGTGGGCCGCAGAGGTGGCCGCGTCGTGCAACTCCTCGGCGTTGGACTTGGACTCCGCGGGTTGCGCGTTCAGCATCGACAAGGCGGATGTCAGCAGTAGCATGCCCCCACCCACCTGAAAACTCGCTAGCGAGATGCCAAAGAAATTAAGGATTTGCAAGCCCAGCAACGCGCTGATGCCAATCACGCAAAAGCAGGTGTACGACGAAATCAAAATCGTGCGGTTGCGCTGCTCTTTGGTAAAGCCTTGCGTGTAGTGGATGAAAAATGGCACGATGGCCAGCGGGTTCACGATGGCCAGCAGCGTCACCAGAGGTTTGAAGTCCATGAGGGTCTTTTTAGATTTAACGGCCGCCGGCCACGTCGATGATGGTGCCGGTGCAGTAGCTGGATTCATCCGTCATCAGCCACGCAATCGCCTGCGCCACTTCCAGGGCCGTGCCCGCACGCTGCATCGGCACCATGGGGGCCATTTGACGGGCGCGGTTGGGCTCGCCACCGCTGGCGTGGATGTCGGTCTCAATAATGCCGGGGCGCACGGCGTTGACGCGAATGCCCTCCAGCGCCACCTCTTTGGCCAGCCCGATGGTGAAGGTGTCAATCGCGCCCTTGCTGGC
>JANOLC010000029.1:0-5298 GCA_031419575.1 Burkholderiales bacterium
GTCACGTGGCCAGACAACACTTTGCCGCTGACTTTTTCCAGCTCCACATAGATGCCTTCAAGCGTGTCGGCAGAGTATTCGACATCAGCGTCGAACAGCTTGATCAGCACCTCCTTGGCATCTTCAATCAGGCCCGGCGCACGGCGCGCGCGCATTCGCAGCAGGCGGAAAACCGGCACGTCTTCGTCGTGAATACTGAACAAAACGCCCCGGCTTTTGAGTTCGGCATTGTGTTGGTTCAGGATAAATGCCACCCGCACCGTGCGTGGATCGGTATCGTCGGCAATTAAGAAGTCACTGCGGATGTGGAGCTCGCCGTTGTCTTCCTGGTAAAAACGGGCGGACTCTTCGATGTCTTCATCCATCGCATCTTCGGGAATGGACAGGCCGTAATACTGCTTGATCCAGCGCTTTTCTTCCAGCGTGGGCGATTCAAGGTCAACCCAGATGGGTTGAAAGTTGGACAGCTCTTCCAGGGATTCGATTTCCTCCTGAAACAGCCGGCCGTTGGCAAGGGTGAAGATGTTGAGCACTAGCGCTCTCCCAATAAGTCAAATGCATCTGGTGGGGTGATGGGTTTTGGCTTTCAACCCCGATGCAGATGAGGGCGTTGAAAGCTACCGACTGGGGCAGCTGTCCAAGGCGTGCTCTCCGTTTGTTGCGATGGGGAAATTATCGCACTGCACCATGACTGCACGCGCACGGCATGGCCGGTGGTTTCACCGGCCATGCCGTGAAATTTACAGTCAATTTCAAAACACTACAAAAAAGGCATTGCAATTGCGTGACATCGGGCGCATAGTTATTTCAAGTGCAGTTTCTTCAACCCGAGCAACAGGAGGCTCTTTATGAATCTGACGATCAGCGGTCATCACCTCGAAGTCACCCCGGCCCTGCGAAATTACGTCACGACCAAGCTTGATCGAATCACCCGGCACTTTGACCAGGTAGTTGATGTCAAAGTGCTGTTGACCGTTGAGAAACAAAAGGAGAAGGAACGAAGGCAACGCGCCGAGTGCAATATCCATGTCAAGGGCAGCGACATGTTTGCAGAAAGTTCTCACTCTGACCTGTACGCTGCTGTGGATGAACTGGTTGACAAGCTGGACCGCCAAGTGGTCAGGCACAAAGACCGGTTGCAGGATCACCATCACGATGCGCCCAAGCGCTTGATGTAAGCCCTGATTTTAGTGAACCCACCCCAAAGCCGCTAGCCTTCGTAGCGGCTTTTTTGTGGGCATAATCCGCGTACTAACCCTGTGACCATGAACCGACTCGCAAATATTCTGCCTGCTGCCCAAGTGCTGGTGCACGTTGATGCCACCAGTAAAAAACGGGCGTTTGAAGAAGCGGGTCTGCTGTTTGAGAATCTCCACGGTTTGAGCCGTGCGCTCATTACTGACAGCCTTTTTTCCCGCGAACGTTTAGGCTCTACCGGCCTGGGCCATGGTGTGGCTATTCCCCACGGCCGCATCAAAGGGCTCAAAGCGCCCATGGCTGCCGTGATGCAGCTGACTTTGCCGATTGGTTTTGATGCGCCGGATGAGTTGCCCGTTAACTTGCTGATCTTTTTGTTGGTGCCCGAGGCGGCCACACAAAAACACCTTGAAATCCTTTCTGAGATTGCCGAACTGCTCAGCGACAGCACTTTACGCACCAAACTGGGTGCCAGCGCCAGCGTTGATGAGTTGCACGGCCTGATTGCGGGCTGGCAATCGGCGCAAGCGGCCTAGTTAGCTCCGCCTTTTTTTTCTTACGCTTTGAAACCCACTGCTGTCAGCGCCGATGTTCTGTTTGAAGAGTTTCGGGGGCGTCTGAAGTGGGAGTGGTTGGCTGGTCTGGGTGCGTCTGAGCGCAAATTTGATGAGGTGGCCGTGCGCGCCGCGCGCTCTGGTGCTGACCTGGTGGGTTACCTCAATTACATTCACCCTTATCGCGTTCAAATTTTGGGTGAGCGCGAGGTCGCATACATCACCAGTGCCACACCCGAAGACTGTGCTCGGCGAATCTCGCGTATCGTGACGTTGGAGCCACCGGTACTGGTTTTGGCAGACGGGCAAGCAGCGCCCAGTGCGTTATTGTCCATGTGCGAGCGGGCCCAAATTCCCATGTTTGCGACGCACGAGTCGTCCGCCTTTGTGATTGATGTGTTGCGGGCGTATTTGTCCAAGCACTTCGCCGATCGCGCCTCCATGCACGGCGTGTTCATGGACATTTTGGGGTTGGGTGTGTTGATCACGGGCGAGTCGGGCCTGGGTAAAAGTGAGTTGGGGCTGGAGTTAATTTCGCGCGGCAACGGCCTGGTCGCCGACGATGCCGTGGACCTGTACCGCATCAATCAAACCACTATTGAAGGCCGCTGCCCGGAGCTATTGCAAAACCTGCTGGAAGTGCGTGGCATTGGCCTGCTGGATATTCGCGGTATTTTTGGCGAGACCGCCGTGCGACGCAAGATGCGGCTCAAGTTGATTGTTCACCTGGTCCGCCGAGAAACCCTGGAGCGCGACTATGAGCGCATTCCCTACGAGCCACTCACCCAGGATGTGCTGGGCATTCCTGTGCGAAAAGTGGTGATTCAGGTGGTGGCAGGCCGTAATATTGCGGTGCTGGTGGAAGCCGCTGTTCGCAACACAATTTTGCAGTTACGGGGCGTGGACACTTACCAGGAATTTGTTGAGCGTCACCGCAAGGCCATGAGCCAAGACGACTGAAATATCAAGTCAGATGGCCTGCGCTGCGTGGGTTGTCAGGCCGATTGGGGCACTTATCTTTGGTGCAATTGGCGTAGAGGCTCAGGGCATGATCCGCGATGATGAAGCCCTTGGATTTGGCGACCGCGTGTTGACGTTTCTCAATCTCGGCATCGTAAAACTCTTCAACTTTTCCGCAATCCAGACACACCATGTGGTCGTGATGTTGCCCTTCGTTCAGTTCATAAACCGCCTTGCCGCTCTCAAAATGGCTTCGACTCAAAATGCTGGCTTGCTCAAACTGCGTCAACACCCGATAGACAGTGGCAAGGCCCACATCAGAGCGGTCTTGCAGCAACACCCGAAAGACATCTTCGGCCGTCATGTGACGCTGCGTACCTTTTTGAAAAATTTCAAGAATCTTCAGGCGCGGCAACGTGGCTTTCAAGCCGGTGCTTTTGAGTTCGTCAATATTGTCCATAAAAGGGCCCTGCCATTACAATGGTCGATCATATCGCTACCTCCTTGACCCCTTACACATGCTGCATTTCACCCTTCCCTTGAGTCCCATGACGCTTCGTGTTGGCACGCGTGTGAATGCGTGTGTTATTGCGCGGTTGAGCCTGATTCTGACGTTGGCAGCAACGCTGGGAGCCTGCGGTAGTTTTAACAGCGCCAGCACCAGCATGGCCAGCCTGGTGTCCCCGTACAAGATCGACGTCGTGCAGGGTAATTTTGTCTCCCGGGAGCAAGCCGCTGCGCTCAAGCCCGGCATGAGCCGCAACCAGGTGCGGGACATGTTGGGCACGCCCTTGTTGGTCAGTATGTTTCACGCTGATCGTTGGGACTACGTCTTCACGTTCAAGCGCAAGGGCTCCGAGCCTCAAGCGCGCAAAGTGACCGTGTTCTTCAACGGCGAATTGCTGGAGCGCTATGAGGCCGACGAGCTACCCACCGAGGCAGAATTTGTCGCGTCGCTCGATTCGGGACGCAAAGTCAGCAAGGTGCCTGTCCTGGAAGCCACGGAAGAAAGCTTGTCCAAGTTTGCCCAGCCCACGACGCCAGTCGCAGCCGTGGGCGAGCCGAAAGTGTTGCCACCGCTGCCCGACAAATACCCACCGCTGGAGCCTGCCACGCGCTAATCAATGCGACAAGCCTCGCGTTCGCCGCAGGGTTACGCAGGTTGCAAAGGGTGTGGGTCTAACTGCTTCGGGCTTGATTGAAAACCATTGAATAATTCAAAATCTATGTCCACACACGCCATTGCCGTTGCTGGTGCCTCCGGGCGAATGGGGCACATGTTGATCGCGGCCATTCGCGCTGCTGATGATTGCCAATTAGTCGGCGCGCTGGACATGTCGACTAGCCCCAGCATGGGCCAGGATGCCAGCGCCTTTTTGGGTCACCCTTGTGGCGTGTTTATCACGTCTGACATCCGCGCCGGCCTTGCCAATACCAGCACGCTGATCGATTTCACCCGTCCGGAAGGCACACTCGCGCATTTGAAAATCTGTCGCGATATGGGCGTTAACGCCGTCATTGGCACCACGGGCTTCAATGAGGCGCAAAAAGCCGAGATTGCAGACGCTGCCAAAGACATCGCCGTCATGTTTGCCCCCAATATGAGTGTGGGCGTGAACGTCACGTTCAAGCTGCTTGACATGGCCGCGCGAGCCCTCAACAACGGCTACGACATCGAAATCATCGAAACCCACCACCGTCACAAGGTGGATGCGCCCTCGGGCACCGCGCTCAAGATGGGCGAAGTCGTAGCCCAAGCGCTCGGACGCGACCTCCAAGGCCATGCCGTGTTTGCGCGCGAGGGCATCACCGGCGCACGCGACCCCAACGCCATCGGTTTTTCCGCCATTCGAGGCGGAGACATCGTTGGTGACCACACGGTGATGTTCGCGGGCATTGGCGAGCGCATCGAAATCACCCACAAATCGTCCACCCGCGAAAGCTACGCCGACGGCGCTTTGCGAGCGGTGCGCTTCCTAGCCAGCCAAAAGCCGGGCTTGTACGACATGTTTGACGTGCTTGGGCTGAAATGAACCTCATTGGGTTGCTCACGCATGGCGATGGCGTCAGTCAAGGCGTGGCGTTTCTTTTGCTGGCCATGTCGGTGAGCAGTTGGGTGGTGATTGTTTGGAAGACCTGGTTGCTGCGCCGCGCCGTGGGCGATGTAGCGCGCAGCACGGCGGCCTTCTGGCAATCGGCCTCGATTGACGACGCCATGCCAAAAGTTCAGGCGTTTGACCGTGTAGTCCTTGTCATGCCTTTACTCTCTGCTATCAAAATTGAAGCTGTGGGCACGTTGGCCTCGGCCGGTGACCGGTCGCAGCAACTTACCCGTGTGCTGCGCAACGCATTGCATGGTGTGCTCAACAAGCTTCAGTTTGGCCAGGTGTTGCTGGCCACGGTGGGCTCAACCGCACCGTTTGTGGGTTTGCTGGGTACGGTGTGGGGCATCTATCACGCGCTCATCGGTATTTCAAACGCCGGGCAAATCACCATCGACAAAATCTCTGGTCCGGTCGGCGAGGCGCTCATCATGACCGCGGCTGGTCTGGCAGTGGCGATTCCCGCCGTGCTGGCTTACAACGTG
>JANOLC010000030.1:0-6692 GCA_031419575.1 Burkholderiales bacterium
GTCCTGATTGACTTTGGCGCTGCGCGCGAGGTGTTGAGCAAAGAAGGCAACTTCATCCGCCCCATGTACACGCCCGGCTTTGCCGCCCCCGAAATGTACCGCCGCGATGCCTCTATGGGCCCGTGGACGGATATCTACGCCATTGGCGCTTGCATGTACGCCTGCATGCAGGGCTACCCGCCCAACGAGGCACCGCAGCGGCTGGAGAAAGACCGCATTGCCATCGCCCTGGCACGCCTGCGTGGCGTTTACTCAGACAACTTGATTGAGGTGGTCGAGTGGACCATGTCACTGGACGCTCTGTCGCGGCCCCAGTCGGTGTTTGCCTTGCAAAAAGAGCTGAGCCGCGAGGGCGAACGCCGGTACACCAAGCTTTCAGTGGGCGAAAAGGTGCGTATGCAATTCGACACCATCGTCACCGACACCAAGAAAAACGTGAAGAGCGCGACCAACTTTGGTGGCAAGGACAAATGAAGTTTTCCGTCTTCCAGGTCAGCCGCCGAGGGGGTCGGGACAAAAACGAAGACCGCATGGGGTACAGCTATACCCGGGGGTCGGGCATTTTTCTACTGGCCGACGGCATGGGCGGTCACCCTGAGGGCGAGGTTGCTGCCCAATTGGCCTTGCAGACCATATCCACGGCGTACCAAAAAGAAGCGCACCTAGAGGGGCAGACCGGCATCGCTGATATTCCTGGCTTTTTAAGTGCCGCCATTTTGTCTGCGCACCGGCAAATTTTGCGCTATGCCATCGACCGGGGCATGGCGGACACGCCCCGTACCACGGTGGTGGCCGTCGTGGTGCAAGGCGGTGCCGCGACCTGGGCCTATTGCGGTGATTCACGGCTGTACCTGGTGCGTGATGGCGAGCTGCTGGCACGCACGCGCGACCACTCGTATGCCGAGCAAAACCGGGATCGCCCGTTTTCCGACAAATCGCCCAACCATAAAAATCGCAATATTTTGTTCACTTGTCTGGGTTCACCCACCAAGCCGCAGTTCGACATCACGGGGCCCATTGCTTTGCAGCAGGGCGACAAAATCATGTTGTGTTCCGATGGGCTGTGGAGCAGCGTGTCTGACATGGACATTACCTTTCAGCTTGGCACCAAGCCGGTGGCCCATGCCGTGCCTGATTTGGTGGAGCAGGCGCTGCACAAAGCTGGCGATAGCAGTGACAACGTCACCGTCATCGCGCTGGAGTGGGAAACCCCTGACGGGGACGACGACGACCCTGCCACTGTTTCAACCGACAGCATTCAAGACGGTTTTTTTGACTCGACCGTGCAGTCCGACTCGTTCGATTCGCAGCCAGACGACCTGGACGATGCCGCCATTGAACGCTCGATTGCTGAAATCAACGAAGCCATTCGCCGCTCCGCCGCGAAACGGGGTTGAACCCCCGGCGCGGTTTTTTTTCTGTTTTAGCAGCCCCCTATGACTTCATTTCAACGCAGCGGCGACCGTGCCACCAACCAGTTGCGCCCAGTGCGCATCACCCGTGGCTACACGGTGCATGCTGAGGGCTCGGTGCTGATCGAATTTGGCGACACCAAAGTGCTGTGCACGGCTTCAGTTGAAGAGAAAGTGCCACCCCACAAACGTGGCAGCGGTGAGGGCTGGGTGACGGCCGAATATGGCATGTTGCCCCGCGCGACCCACACCCGCAGCGACCGCGAGGCCGCACGCGGCAAGCAAAGCGGGCGCACCCAGGAAATCCAGCGTCTGATTGGCCGTTCTATGCGCGCTGTGTTTGACTTGAAGTTGCTCGGTGAGCGCACCATTCAGCTCGACTGCGATGTCTTGCAGGCCGACGGCGGCACCCGCACTGCCAGCATCACCGGGGCCTTTGTGGCTGCTCAGGATGCGGTGAACAAGCTGATCGCCCAGGGCAAGATCACCACGTCTCCCATCATCGCGCAGGTAGCCGCCATTTCGGTGGGCATCGTGCAGGGCACGCCTTTGCTCGATCTGGAATACACCGAAGATTCCGCCTGCGATACCGACATGAATGTGGTCATGACTGGTGCTGGCCATTTCGTGGAAGTGCAGGGCACGGCAGAAGGTGCCGCTTTCAGTCGCGCCGAAATGGACGCGCTGCTGTCACTGGCCGAAAAAGGCATCACCGAACTGATGGTGATGCAGCAAGAAGCTCTTTTAAAGTTACTTCAAAAAGTATAGCAAACTATTGATATATGACGAGGACTTGAGCCACTTTTCACTATGAAAATAGTTCTGGCAAGCAATAACAAGGGCAAACTGGCCGAACTGCACGCCCTGTTCGCCCCGTTGGGGTTGGACTTGGTCAGCCAGGCCGACTTGAACGTGCCCGAATCGCCAGAGCCCCACCGTACCTTTGTCGAAAACGCGCTGGCCAAAGCCCGCAACGCTGCCCGGCACACCGGGCTGGCCGCCATTGCCGACGATGCAGGCTTGTGTGTGGACGCGTTTGGTGGTTTGCCAGGCGTCGACACCGCCTATTACGCGACGCAATTTGGTTACGCTAAGAGCGATGACAACAATGTGGTCGCCTTGCTGGAGCAGATGCAAAACATCCACAATCGCCGCGCCGCGCTGGTCAGCACGCTGGTGGCGGTGCGCTCGCCGGAAGACCCCGAGCCGTTGATCGCCGTGGGCCGGGTGGTGGGGCAGATCGCCCGCGAGCCGATGGGTACCAACGGCTTTGGCTTTGACCCCGTTATGTGGATTCCCGAGTTTGGTCAAACCTTTGCCCAGCTGCCGGTTGAAATTAAAAATGCCAACAGTCACCGGGGCCGGGCCGCCCATGCCATGCTTGCGTTGATGCGTGAGCGCTGGTTTTCTACATGATTCCCATCACATCAGTCAGGCCACTGGACGTGGGCGCGCCGGTCAAGGACATCCAGCACTACATGCGCCCCGGCCTGCTACAGCTCGCGGCACTGCCACCGCTGTCGCTGTATGTGCACCTGCCCTGGTGTCTCAAAAAATGCCCCTATTGCGACTTCAACTCGCATGAGATGAAGCCGTCGGATGTGCCCGAGCAGCGGTACATCGACGCGCTGGTGGCGGACCTGGAAGCTGCATTGCCGCTGATCTGGGGGCGCACGATTCACAGCATCTTCATCGGCGGCGGCACGCCCAGCCTGTTTTCGCCAGCGGCAATTGACCGTTTGCTGGGCGATATCCGCGCACGGCTCAAACTGGAGCCCGACTGCGAGATCACGCTGGAAGCCAACCCCGGCACGTTTGAGAAGGACCGGTTCCGGGCGTTTCGCAGCGCGGGGGTGACACGCCTGTCCATCGGCGTGCAGAGCTTCAACGATGCCAACCTGAAAGCGTTAGGCCGGGTGCACGACCGGGCACAAGCGCTGGCCGCAGTGGAGGAGGCCGCGCAGGCGTTTGATACCTTCAACCTGGACATCATGTATGCGCTGCCGGGCCAGTCCATGGACGATCTGGCGCAGGACATGGCGCTGGCGTTGTCACTGGCCCCGCCGCATATCTCGATTTACCACCTCACCATCGAGCCAAACACCTACTTTGCCAAATTCCCCCCGCTCATTCCGGAGGAGGACTTGGCCTATGACATGCTGGACCTGATTACTGACATGACGGGCCAGGCCGGATTGCAGCGCTACGAGGTGTCCGCCTACGCCCGCGACGGTCACAAGTGTTTCCACAATCTGAACTACTGGCAGTTTGGCGACTATTTGGGCGTTGGTGCCGGTGCGCACAGCAAGCTCAGCTTTGCGCACCGCATCGTGCGCCAGGTGCGGTTTCGCGACCCACGTCTGTATATGGAAAAAGCGCTTGCAGGGCGATGCATTGCGCAGGCTGATGAGGTCAGCCGCATTGATTTGCCGTTTGAATTCATGCTGAACGCGTTGCGCCTCAAAAACGGGTTCTCGCTGCCTCAATTCACCGAGCGCACCGGTCTGCCCATGACGGCGATTCAAAAGGCGCTGGACGAGGCAGAGCGCAAGGGCCTCATCGAGCGGGACTTTGCCCGCGTCAAGCCCAGCGTGCGCGGCTTTGACTTTTTGAATGATCTGCAGGCCCTGTTTTTGGCGGAGGTGCGCTGATGTTTTCTTTGTATGGGGTGGACGGCCGCGTGTTTCGGGGCTCGCTGGAGCAGCTTCGCCAGATCAGCCCGGTGTCTCGCGTCAGCCGCACCCAGGCCATCGAGCCTATTGGTATTGATGGTTTTGATGAATCTGTGCGACGGGCGACTACCGGGCTGCCTCACCCCCCCGTGGATGTGGCGCACCGGGTAGCGCTGGAGAGTTACACCCAGACCCAAAAACCGGACACCCAGCGACAACCTTTGACGCGCGTAGAGAGCCTGATGACCACCCAAGTGATCGTTTTGCCCCATATCGCCACGGTACTCCAGGCCTGGCAACTGCTGGCTCAACATGGTGTGGGTCAAGCCCCTGTCGTCAGTCTGAACGGGGCCTTGGTCGGGCTGGTGTCCCGGGCTGATTTGATGAAGCTAGACGCACTACCCCTGCCAGATCGGGACCCCGCCGCCTGGCGCGCCCTGATGACCCAAAGCGTCACCACCGTGATGTGGTCACCCGTGCCCAGCGTGTCACCTCAAACG
The DNA here is from genome assembly GCA_031419575.1 of Burkholderiales bacterium. Classification (GTDB taxonomy): domain Bacteria; phylum Pseudomonadota; class Gammaproteobacteria; order Burkholderiales; family Burkholderiaceae_C; genus JANYCG01. Next base: position 4,585 of record JANOLC010000030.1, read on the forward strand.
GATATTCGGCGGGTGGCGAACGTGCTGTTGGACACCGGTTTACCGGGTTTGCCAGTGGTAGACGATGACGGGGCAGTAGTCGGGTTCATATCCCGCTCAGACATTTTGCGAGCCATCACGAAAGACCCGCCATTGGATCTGTGGGGGTAGCCTTGCCACGGGCGACATGCCGGGCGATTTCGATGCCGGAAATGAAATGACGGAAATTAAACGACCGAGAGAGGCGCGGGCTGTGTTCCTGCAAAAAGTGCCGCAAACTCGCTACAACGCGCATCCGCGGCTTCTGGCCAAAGATCACCAGGGCGGGTTGCGTCTTCAAAATCTGCGGCATTGGGGTGACCCGCATTGCTGATGGTTTCAGCAGACACTACAGGCTCGGACTGGATGCCCTCAGGCACCTGCTTTTGATGTTCATCCATGGCTTAGCTACCTCCAAATTGGCGACTGAAATCCATTTGGTGGAAGCTGTGAGATTCGAACTCACGGAGGGGATAAACCCTCGCCGGTTTTCAAGACCGGTGCCTTAAACCGCTCGGCCAAGCTTCCATGGGCGGTATTTTAACTGGCTTGAAGCATGCCTTTCGATTCGATGAAGGCGATCACCTCATTCAGCCCGGCGTTGGTTTTCAGATTGGTCATCACAAAGGGCTTCAACCCTTTGGCCGTGGTGCGCATGCGGCGGGTGTCGGCTTCCATCACGCCCAAGTCAGCGCCCACGTAGGGGGCGAGGTCGGTTTTGTTGATGACGAACAGGTCGCTCTTGGTGATGCCGGGGCCGCCTTTGCGCGGGATTTTTTCACCGGCTGCCACGTCGATCACGTAGATGGTCAGGTCGCTGAGTTCGGGGCTGAAGGTGGCGGCCAGGTTATCGCCACCGCTTTCTACAAACACGATGTCGGCATTGGGGTGGTCCACCAGCATGCGGTCAATCGCTTCCAGGTTGATGGAGCAGTCTTCGCGAATGGCGGTGTGTGGGCAGCCGCCGGTTTCAACGCCCATGATGCGGTCGGCAGACAGAGCACCACTCACGGTCAACAGGCGCTGGTCTTCCTTGGTATAGATGTCATTGGTGATGGCCACCAGGTCGTATTTATTGCGCATGGTTTTGCACAGCATTTCCAACAATGTGGTCTTGCCGGAACCCACAGGGCCGCCAATACCGACGCGCAAGGGGGGTAGATTTTTGGTGCGATTCGCGATGTGATGCAGTGCAGACATTTTTTTTACGCTATAGATATAAGAGCAAACTATTCAATACTGACGGGGACTAGGATCGGAAAAGACGTGAATATTGCACCTCATGCTGCGCACTGAGGATAGCCAGCATGGGGGAAAAAGCCTGGCGTTCATCGCCAGACAACTCAAGAGCCTGGTCGATGGCAGCGGGTATCTCCGCCGTCAGCGCAGACAGAATGCGTTGCCCTGCGCTTTGGCCCAGTGGCACGCTTTTGATGGCCGCCTGCACCATGTTCTCGGCCCAGCCAAACGCGTAGGCCAGCAAGCAGTCGCGCACCGGTGCCTGGGTGCTACCAGCGGCCAGGGCAAAGGCAATGGGGTAGGTGGGTTGCAAGGCAGCCAACAAGGCAATATGTTCGGCACTGGCCGTTGTGTGGTTGCGCAACCACTCCAGCAAGGACCGACCCATTTGCTCGGTTTGAGCACGCAACTCGCTGGTTTCGCGGGTGTGCAAAACCCAGCTGTTGAGCGCTGCAATTTTTTGTGCAACCTCAACACGGTCTGCCAGTCGCCACGCGGCAACGGCCTGAGTCACAGCCGACAAGTCAGACCGGGCCAGACTCAGATGGAGTTGGTCAATTAGCCAATTTTTTGCTCCTGATTCTGTAGCTACCAGTCCAGTATCCACGGCGACTTCAAGGCCTTCTGAGTAGGAGAAGCCACCAATGGGCAAGGCCGGGGAGGCCAGCCACATGATCTGCATCAGGCTGCTGTCAAGCATGCGGTTCAGGCCCGGTGGTCTTAGTGGTCGTGGTTGCAGCCGGGGCCGTGCTCATGGGGTGTGGCAACGGCGTGGGCGTGTCCTCCGGTGGCATACGCGCCGTTTTCCGGCTCGAACGGCTCGTCCACGGTATGCACGATCAGGTGCATGG
>JANOLC010000031.1:0-13628 GCA_031419575.1 Burkholderiales bacterium
GCCGATGAGCCCGAGGCCTGGTCGAACGAAAACTTCCCGTTTGCGGCTTTGCGCGAACTGAAAATCAAAGGCGTGCCGGTGCTGGCGTTCCACATTTCGTATGTGGGCGAGCAAGGCTGGGAACTGCACTTCAAGTATGAAGACGGCCTGGCCCTGTGGGATGCGTTGTATGCCTTGGGTGTCACCCCGGTGGGCGTGGAAACCTACGCCAACAGCCGTCGCATGGAAAAGAGCCTGCGCTTGCAAAACGCCGATCTGCTGACCGAGTACAACCTCATGGAATGCGATCTGGCCCGCCCCAAGGTGAAGGCCGCCGAATTCCACGGAAAAGCAGCCCATCTGAAATTCCGCGAACGCGAACATCAGCCGGCCACCCTCTGTACTCTGGTCATGACCAGCAACATCGACAGCACCGGTGTGGCGCGGTATCCCCTGGGCAACTTACCGGTGATGGACCCCGCAACCGGTGCGACGCTGATCGATTCCGAAGGCCGTCGTTCCTTTACCACCAGCATCGCCTTCGGCCCGACCATTGGCAAGAATATTGCCCTGGCCTACCTGCCGCATGCGTATGCCGAAGCGGGGCGCGAACTGCAGATCCAGTATTTCGCGGATGTCTATCCGGTCAAGGTCGAAGCGGTGGGCTATCGATCCTTGTACGACCCGGAGAACATCAAGCCGCGGTCCTGAGTTGCAAGTTTCACAATGATCAGCCGATGTTGAACCACGCTGACTTGGTCTGGGTGTACGACATCAGGCTCATCACGTGCTTGTCGCGTGAGTTGCCGCTCTGCTTGTAGCCGCCAAACGGCTGGGTCATGTCGCCATCGCCAAAGCAGTTGACCCACACCACGCCCGCTTCAAGCTCTTTGACAAAGCGATGGGCTTTTTTGAGGTCACCGGTCCAGACTGACGCGGCCAGACCGTAAGCAGAATCATTGGCCAACGCAATGGCCTGGGCCTCTGTGTCAAAAGGGATTACTGTTGCGACAGGTCCAAAAATTTCTTCACGTGCCACGCTCATTTGGTTGGTGGCCCCAACCATCAAGGTGGGGTTGACAAAAGCGCCTGCACTCAAACCCGTGAGTTGCGACACCTGGTCACCCCCCATCATCAGTTGCGCGCCTTCAGTCTGACCGCGAGCGATGCGTGCCAGCACTTCCGTTTGCCGTGCATGGCTGGCCAATGGGCCTAATGTGGTGGCCGGATCCAGCGGATCACCGGATTGATAAGCCACAGCAGTGCGTGCACAAAAGCGTTTTACGAACTCGTCGTGAAGGTCGTGATGCACCAGCATGCGCGAGCCAGCGTTGCAGACTTGACCGGCATTGTCAAAAATGCCACCTACGGCACGGTCAACCGCTGCGTCCAGATCGTACAGATCAGGCAGGAAAATCTGCGGACTTTTGCCGCCAGTCTCCAACGCCACACGTTTCATGTTGGATTGCCCGGCGTAACCCATCAGGAGTTTGCCCACAGCGGTTGACCCGGTAAACGACAGCTTGATTACGTCCGGGTGCAAAGCCAATGCCTTACCTGCTTCAGGCCCGAGTCCGTTGATTACGTTGAACACGCCTGCCGGGCCCCCGGCTTCCATAAAGAGTTGTGCCAGTTTGGTGCATGACAGGGGTGCCTGCTCAGCGGGTTTGAGCACCACGCAATTGCCCGCTGCCAGGATGGGGGCCAGCTTCCACACCGCCATCAGCATGGGGTAATTCCAGGGCGTGATGGCACCCACTACCCCCAGCGGTTCGTGCAGGATCATGTGCAAGGCATCAGAAGCAGTGTGGGTCACGGCACCTTCGATTTTGTCGATGCACTCGGCAAAGTAGCGGATGGTTTTGGTGACTTCGGGCAGGTCAATGTTGAGCACATCGCTGATGGGTTTTCCCATGTCCAGCGTTTCCAGCAGGGCTAGCTCATTGGTGTGCAATTCAATCAGGTCGGCAAATTTGAACAGCACCAGCATCCGGGCGCGGGGTGCGAGGCCTCGCCAGCGGCGGTCGTTCCAGGCGGTCAGGGCGTTGGCGACGGCGGCGTCAACATCATTTGCATCACCTTTCGCCATGTGCGCCAACACTTTGCCTGTGGCGGGGTTGATGCATGCAAACGTACCACCATTTTGAGCGGCAACATACTGACCATTGATGAAGAGGCCGGTTTCGATGGAAGCCTTGTCTGACCTGGCCAACCAGTCGGCATGAGTGAGGGGTTGAGTCATGACGATCAGTGCGTCTACTCTGCAATCAGCTCGGTCGGATAACCGTCCGCACGCAGCTCAAGCCCGCAGGCTTTTTCCAGCATCCGAACTACTTCAGGCGACTGGGCATCGCCCCCCATCAGCCCACGGGCGCGTCGGTAGATTTGCTGCGTATGGCTGCCCAACTCCAGCGGCACGCCTAGCTTTTCGGCGATGCTATTGACGAGGCCCAAGTCTTTGCAGGCCAGATCCATGTTGAATTTGACGTTGTAGCTGCCGCTCAGGATCAGTTTGGACTCGGTTTCGTGCACAAAGCTGTTGCCTGAACTGGCGCGAATGGCGCGGTAGGTCGCATCCGGGTCTACACCGTATTTGGCAGGCACCATCATGGCCTCGCCAGCCGCCACCAGGTGGATGAAGGCCAGCATGTTGGTGACTACCTTGACGACTGACGCATTGCCGAGCTTGCCCATGTAGATGATTTCACCGCCCATGTTGGTGAGCAGGGGCTCTACTCGTTTGAATACGACCTCATCTCCGCCCACCAGCACGGTGATCTGCCCGGAATTGGCGAGGTGCACACCGCCCGTCACTGGGCACTCCAGCACGCCAATGCCACGCGCTGTAGCGGCTTCTGAGAGTCGCTGCAAATCCTCAAAATCAGTGGTGCTCATCTCAATCCAAATACCGCCCGAGCGCAGGTTCTCAAACACGCCACCGGGGCCTTCAACCACTTTGCGTGAGACGGCGGGTGAGGGCAGTACCGTGATGACCACATCGGCATCCCGGCAAACACCAGCAACATCGTCGGCCCAGACCGCACCGGCCTCCAGAAGTCGCATGGCGAAGTCTTTGTTGAGGTCATTCACGGTGACCGGGAAGCCGGCCTTGACCAGGCTGTTGCATAGGCCTTCGCCCAGGGCTCCCAGGCCAATGAATCCAATTTTCATCGAGTTGCTCGCCATGAGGTTTCTCTTTACAGTTGAGTTAAAAGTATTTTCAGTCTAGGCGCAAAGGTATATCACTTCCACCAGCGCAATTTGAGGAATTGACCCCGGCGGGGGCAGTCCATGAAAATTTCAAATACTTGTCGCTTGGGAAACAAGATTTGGCGTATATTTCAGAGGAAAACGCTAAATTTCCCTATTCTCATTGCGACTTACCCATGAACCCTGTTGGAATTCAATGTTCCTCTTGCCCTGGCGCTATTGATTTGGGAGTGCTCAGCCATGGTTGAAGCGCTCACGACACTGAAAAAAGCATTGCCTAAGCAGCGTTTTGCTTTTCTGACCCTGGCTAACTATTCGCTGATCGCACTGTCCAGCGCGGTGGAAGCCTTGCGCATGGCTAACCGGGTTGCCGGTCAGGATGTATACGAATGGACACTGGTCAGTCTGAACGGCGCTGCGGTGCAAGCCAGCTGCGGCCTGACGTTATCCCCTACTGTGGCTATGGACGATATGGGACTAGCTCATATTGTTTTTGTCTGCGGTGGGGTCAACGTGGAGCAATCAGTTACTCCGGTACTGCTGGTTGCCCTAAGGCATTTGGCTCAGCGCAAAGTTTCCTTGGGTTCGCTGTGCACCGGTGGTTATGCACTGGCCAAGGCCGGTCTGCTGGACAAGTACAAGGCAGTGATTCATTGGGAGAACATGTCGGCATTGCAGGAGCAATTCCCTCGGGTGATCTTCTCGGATCAGTTGTTTGCCATTGACCGTGACCGCTACACCTGCACCGGGGGCATCGCACCGTTGGATTTGATGCTTACCATCATCAAAAATCATTTGGGCAGTGGTGTAGCGCCAATGATTTCCGAGCAGTTCATCCTGGACCGGATTCGTAACGACGCCGATCGCCAGCATGTTCCCCTGCAGGCCCGCGTGGGCCTGTTTCACGAGAATCTGATTGAGGCGGCTGCCCTGATGGAGGCCAACATTGAGGAACCTTTGTCGCTTGATGAAATTGCTTCGCTGGTGGGCGTGTCCAGGCGGCAGATTGAGCGGCTTTTCAAACGCTACGTGGGTGAAGTACCCACCAAGTACTACCTGGACATGCGCTTGCGCAGGGCCCGGGGCTTGTTGTTGCAAACCGCCATGTCTGTCATGGAAATTGCGGTGGCTTGTGGGTTTCAGTCGCCACCGCACTTCTCCAAGTGTTATCGGAACATGTTCGGGCACACTCCCAGCGCGGAGCGCCAGAACAGCCGCAACACGGCGCTGGGTTCGCTGCCTACCTGAACACGACGGTTCGACTGCCGTTCAGAAACACCCGGTGCTCAATGTGAAATTTCACGGCGGAGGCCAGCGCCCGGCATTCTGAATCGCGTCCGGCGGCGGCCAGTTTGTCGGGCGTGTAGGTGTGGTCAACCCGTTCCACGATTTGTTCAATGATGGGGCCTTCGTCCAGATCGGCCGTCACGTAGTGGGCGGTGGCCCCGGTCAATTTCACGCCGCGCTCGTGCGCTTGGTGGTAGGGTTTGGCCCCTTTGAACCCGGGCAACAAAGAGTGATGAATATTCATGGCGCGGCCCCGCAACTGCCGACATAAATCGTCCGACAGTACTTGCATGTAACGCGCCAAAATCACGAGGTCACTAGAGGTCTCTTCCACAATCTCCATCAAGCGTTTTTCTTGCAGTGCTTTGGTGTCTGGCGTAACAGGCAGGTGAATGTAGGGAATGTTTTGCGACTCCACCAACTCGTGCAAATCGGGGTGATTCGACACAACGGCTGTTATCTCCATCTTCAGCTCGCCGGTTCGGGTGCGGTACAACAAGTCGTCCAGGCAATGGTCAAACTTGGAGACCATGATCAGCACACGCGGTTTTTTCTCGCCATCGTATATGGCCCATTCCATTTGCTCACGGGTCGATACGGACTGAAATTGCTCTCTCAAGTCTGCCAAAGAGGGAGTCTTGACCGGGTCGCCATAAAAATTGATCCGCACAAAAAACCGTCCGCTGAGCACATCGTCAAACTGCTGCATCTCGGTGATGTAGCACTGGCGAGAAGCCAAAAATGTGGACACGGCAGCCACCGTGCCTAAACGACTGTCGCAGGTGGCGTTCAAGACATAGTGAGGTTTGCCTTCGATGGGAACGTGCATGGAATGAGGTCTCCGTTTCGGTAAAAGTGATCCTGTGACACATACAGACCGTGCGTCTACCTTGTATCTGTGAAGCAGTTTAGGGACTGACAGTTTGGAAGATTATGTGAGAGCGACCGGTGTTTTGATGCCTGCGACGGGTGCCGCAATTTATGTATTTGCACACGATCGCGGGTATCAGAACACTGTCGCCCGCCGACAACGCCAAGTCGCTAATCTGTCAGCTATGCTCAGGGCGCGCCCGTACCATTTTGCGGGAGAAAAGCACCCGATTGACTTCGGGTTGGCATGATTTTTAAAGCAAGGAGTTCTCCATGGCCGACGATTTTGATGATGACCTGGACCTGAGCACGCTCAATGACGAAGACCTGACTGAGCAAATCCATGACGACCTTTACAACGGCCTTCGTATAGAGGTGGTCGAAGCCACCAATATTTTTTTGAGCCGGGGTTGGTCAGCCGACCGGGTATTGAATGACGCACTGGTCGAAGGCATGCGCATTGTGGGAGTGGATTTCCGCGACGGCATTCTGTTTGTGCCCGAAGTGTTGCTGGCCGCCAATGCGATGAAGGGCGGCATGGAAATTTTGCGTCCCCTGCTTGCCGAGACGGGTGTGGCGCCCATTGGCAAGATGGTCATTGGCACCGTGAAAGGTGACATCCATGACATCGGCAAAAACCTGGTGGGCATGATGATGGAAGGTGCTGGCTTTGAGGTGATTGACCTGGGTATCAACAACCCGGTTGAGAAGTATCTCGCCGCGCTGGAAGAGCACAAGCCGGACATTCTGGGTTTGTCAGCCTTGCTAACCACCACCATGCCGTATATGAAAGTGGTGATCGACACGTTGAAAGAAAAAGGCCTGCGCGATGACTACATTGTGTTGGTCGGTGGTGCGCCATTGAACGAGGAGTTTGGCAAAGCGGTCGGTGCTGATGCGTATTGCCGGGATGCCGGTATTGCCGTTGAAACAGCCAAGACGCTGATTGCTGCGCGGCGGGCAGCAGCGGTAGCTTGACGTGGCGGTTTGACTCAACATACACGGTAGCGGATTGATTCAACCATGGGCGAGGCTACAGGTACTCTGGTGATCGCTTGTGGTGCATTGGCACGTGAAATTGTGGCCTTGCGTCAACTCAACGACTGGCCCTACATGGATGTTCAATGCCTGCCCGCAGACTGGCACAACCGTCCGGAAAAAATACCGGCTGCTGTGCAGAAAAAAATACGCGCAAACAAGGGGCGGTATGCCGCGATCTTTGTCGCCTATGCGGACTGCGGGACCGGCGGCTTGCTCGACAAGGTACTCGCCGAAGAAGGTGTCGAGCGCATTCCCGGTGCCCATTGTTATGAATTTTTTGCAGGAAGCGCAGCGTTTGAAGCCTTGGCAGATGCGGAACCGGGCACCTTTTACTTGACTGATTTTTTGCTGCGGCATTTTGAGCGCTTGATCATTCATGGTCTGGGCATCAACCGTCATCCCGAGTTGCTGAAGATCTACTTTGGTAATTACCGCAAGCTCACCTATCTGGCTCAGCTGGAAGCGCCGGGATGTATTGACGACGCACAGCGTGCGGCGGTGCGACTGGGCCTTGAGTTTGAATATCGGTTCACGGGTTATGGTGAATTGAAGCGCAGCTTGCAGAGTGCAAATATCGGAGTAATTCAATGGCAAAACTGATAGTGATTTCCTGGCGCGATATACCGGCGCAGGTGGTGGTCAAGCAAGGACGGGACACGGGCAAAGTTCAGCTCTCACATCGATTTCAGGAGGCGGTGGATCGGGCTGCCATGCGCGCAGGCAAAGCCAGCTCGGTGGACTATCTGGCGGACTGGAAGCGCAGTGAACCACGTCGTTGCGGTGACGATATGCAGGCAGAAGCAGCAGCCGAGGCAGCGCTCATTGAAGCGCGTTATTCAGACGACGATTTGCTGCGTTTGATTCGCGCCCATGGCGTGGATGAGACGCTGGTGGCTGCACCAGCCACGCCCGCCGCACCTGCCTCCGTGGATGCTGGGGGAACCTGATGTACGCCGTGCGCCGATGGTCGGTACGCCGTGCGGCCGGTCTGGAAACCTTTTACAACGCGTTCGAGCGGGCCTTTGTGGCCCTGAATCCTTTATGGAAGCGCATTGGCTACGAGCGTCTTGAAAAACCTGTGGCCTCCGTTGAAAAGATCGTCAAGGGTTTTTTGTTTGACTGCAAGATGTGTGGGCAGTGCGCTTTAAGCTCAACCGGCATGTCCTGTTCGATGAACTGCCCCAAAAATCTGCGCAATGGCCCTTGCGGCGGTGTGCGGGCTAACGGCCATTGCGAAGTCAAGCCCGAGATGCGTTGCGTGTGGGTTGAGGCATTCGAAGGCAGTGAGCGAATGCGTGAAGGCAAGGCAGCGATCCGCGTGGTGCAACTGGCCGTGGATCGCCGCCTGGAAGGGCGCTCGTCCTGGCTTAAGGTGGCCCGGGACAAGGCACCAGTTGAGTTATCTGTTGACGTGAACGCCAAGCCATGAAGTTTGAGGACGAACCAGTTCCAGGCTACCCCCTGCCGATACTGCCCGGCCATACGTCGCCCGGCCGGCTTGAGCGCGTGCTTCGCAGCGGCACGTTCGCGGTGACCTCCGAGCTAGACCCGCCGGACTCGGCTGACCCGGAGGATGTCTACCGTCGGGCACGTGTATTTGATGGCTATGTAGATGCCATTAACGCGACCGATGGCAGTGGTGCCAACTGCCACATGTCCAGCTTGGCTGTATGTGCTTTGTTGACGCGTATTGGTTATGCACCCGTGATGCAGATCTCATGCCGCGACAAAAATCGCATTGCGATTCAAGGGGATATTTTGGGTGGTGCCGCTATGGGGGTTGCCAACATGTTGTGCTTGACCGGTGATGGCGTTCAGGCCGGTGATCACCCCCAGGCCAAGCCAGTGTTTGATCTGGACTGCATGTCGCTGCTGGAGATTGGCCGCAAGCTGCGCGATGAACACAAGTTTCAGAGTGGCCGCAAAGTGACTTTTGCACCACGCGTATTTTTTGGTGCTGCAGCCAACCCCTTCGGTCTGCCTTTTCAGTGGCGCGCGGAGCGGCTCGCCAAAAAGGTGGCTGCGGGTGCCCAATTCGTGCAGACTCAGTATTGTTATGACGTGCCACGCCTGAAGACTTTCATGGCGCAGGTGGAAGACTTGGGGTTGCTTGACAAGGTTTTCATTTTGGTAGGCGTGGGGCCGTTACGGTCGGCCAAGGCAGCTGACTGGATGCGCACTAATGTGCCGGGCATTCACATCCCCGATTCGGTGATCAAACGCCTGGCTGGCGCTGAGAAGCCGGCACAGGAAGGCCGTCAGGTTTGCATCGATTTGATTCAGGAGATTCGTGACATCAAAGGCATCTCGGGTGTCCACGTAATGGCCTTTCGCCAAGAGGAAACCGTAGCCGAAATTATTGAAAAATCAGGCGTATTGCAGGGCCGTGTTCCCTGGTACCCCGAGCGGGATAAACACCACCTAATGCAAAAGGAAACAACGTGACAGATACCGTTATCAGCTCAGCGACCAGAGAGGTCATCATCGGGTTTGATCGCCCGTTCGTCATCATCGGTGAACGCATCAACCCCACGGGCAGAAAGATCATGGCTGCCGAGATGTTGGCAGACGACTTCAGCCGCGTGGTGGCCGATGCCCTGGCGCAGGTTGCGGCTGGCGCTCACATGCTGGATGTGAATGCCGGCATTCCGCTGGCCGACGAGCCGGGGCTGTTGGCCAAGGCCATCCAGCTCGTCCAGTCGGTCACGGATGTGCCGCTGTCCATCGATTCATCCATCGTCGCAGCGCTGGAAGCGGGTCTGGCGGTGTACAAGGGCAAGGCACTGGTCAACTCGGTCACGGGTGAGGAAGATCGGCTTGAAACGGTGTTGCCGCTGGTCAAGAAATACGGTGCGGCAGTAGTCGCGATTTCCAACGACGAGACTGGCATTTCTCAAGACCCGGATGTGCGGTTTGCTGTGGCCAAGAAGATTGTGGAGCGCGCCTCAGACTACGGCATCCCGGCCTGCGATATCGTGGTGGACCCGCTGGTCATGCCTATTGGTGCGATCAACCAGGCGGGTGTGCAGGTGATGCGGTTGGTACACCGTTTGCGCACCGAGTTGAAGGTGAACACCACCTGCGGTGCTTCCAACGTCAGTTTTGGCCTGCCCGAGCGAAACGGCATCAATGCCGGGTTTCTAACTATGGCCATTGCCTCCGGCATGACCTCGGCCATCACCAACCCGCTGCATGCGGAAGTTGTGAAGGCCTGCATGGCTGCCGATGTGATGATGGGCCATGACCCCGATTGCATGCGCTGGATTCGCAGATTCCGCGAGGCGCCCACCATGGGTGCCGATGGTGAAATGGGTCGGGGTCGCCGCGAAGGTGGAAGCCGCAAACGTCGTGAGTAAATTGACTGTGAAACAGTTGTATCAAGTGATTCAGCAGGCTGTGTATGGTGAGTGCTAAAGACGCGTTGGTGGTGTTCACACCATCGGGCCGACGCGGTCGGTTTCCGGTTGGCACACCGGTGCTCCAGGCTGCACGCTCACTGGGTGTGGACATTGATTCCGTGTGTGGTGGGCGCGGCATCTGTGGTCGCTGTCAGGTATTGGTGTCTGAGGGCGAGTTTTCCAAGCATGGTTTGGTGTCTAGGGCGCAAAACCTTTCACCTGTTTCCGATGTGGAGCGGGCTTACTGCGTGTCTCAATCCATTGCGTCAATGGCTGCAGGTCGGCGCCTGTCCTGTTCGACCCAGGTATTGGGTGACGTGGTCATTGATGTGCCATCCAGCAGCCAGGTTCACAAACAGGTGGTGCGTAAAGAGGCCGAAGCCCACGACGTGGAACTGGACCCACTGATCCGTCTGCACTTTGTGGAGGTGCAGGAACCTGACATGCACGACCCGTCGGGCGACTTGCGCCGTCTGGAGGATGCGCTTGAATTTGAGTGGCGCTTGACGGACCTGGCCTGCGACGTGATCGTGCTCCAGCAGTTGCAAACTGCATTGCGCCAGGGTAACTGGAAAGTGACTGTGGCTGTACACGCGGGGAAACAGATCGTGGCGGTTTGGCCCGGTTTTCGTGAGCAGGTATATGGTCTGGCCGTGGATGTGGGTTCCACCACCATCGCCGCCCATTTGTGCCATCTGGCGTCGGGTGAGGTCATCGCATCGGCCGGGGTCATGAACCCGCAAATCCGGTTCGGTGAAGACCTGATGAGCCGCGTCTCCTACGTGATGATGAACCCCGGTGGCGAAAAGGAAATGACGGCCGCCGTGCGCGCCGCCCTCAATGAGTTGGCGTTGGATGTGTCAAATCAGGCGGGCATCGTGCCCCAGGACATTCTGGAAGCCACGTTTGTCGGCAATCCCATCATGCACCACCTGCTGCTGGGCATCAATCCGGTGGAACTGGGCGGTGCACCGTTTGCCCTGGCAACAGACCGCGCCATCACGCTATGGGCGGTCGAGATTGATTTTGCGATCCACCGCAACGCGCGTATCTACGTGTTGCCCTGCATTGCTGGGCACGTCGGGGCCGATACGGCCGGTGTCATCCTCGCTGAACGCCCGGATCTGTCTGACAAAATCACCTTGCTGGTCGATGTGGGCACCAACGCAGAAATCGTGCTCGGCAATAACCAGCGTCTGCTGGCCTGTTCCAGCCCCACCGGCCCGGCCTTTGAGGGTGCTCAGATCAGTTGTGGACAACGAGCGGCACCTGGCGCCATTGAGCGGGTTCGCATTGACCCGCAGACCCTTGAGCCCCGCTTCAAAGTCATTGGGTGTGACCTGTGGTCAGACGATGCCGGTTTTACCGAGGCTGTGGCCGGTTCTGGTGTGACGGGTGTCTGTGGCTCCGGCATCATTGAGGTGCTGGCCGAAATGTACCTGGCGGGCATCATTCGGCATGACGGTGTGATCAACGGCGACATGGCAGCCCGCAATCCGCGCGTCCAGGCCGATGGTCGCACTTTTTCGTACGAGCTTTTCAAGGCAACCGGTGACGCACCGCCGCTGAAAGTTATGCAAAACGACGTGCGCGCCATCCAGCTCGGCAAAGCCGCGCTTTATGCCGGCGTGCGTTTGCTGATGGAGCGAATGGGCGTGACCAAGGTGGATCGTATCCGCCTGGCTGGTGCGTTTGGCAGCCACATCGATGTCAAGTACGCCATGGTGTTGGGCATGATTCCGGATTGCGCGCTGGATCAGGTCAGCTCGGCAGGTAACGCTGCGGGTACGGGGGCGAGAATTGCGCTGCTGGATCAGCGATCGCGCCGTGAAATCGAAAAACTGGTGCGTCGGGTGGAGAAAATTGAAACTGCGGTGGAGCCTCGCTTCCAGGAATTCTTCGTTGAAGCCATGGCAATTCCCCACCTCAATGATCCGTTCGACTGTCTGCGTGAGGTCGTGACCCTGCCCGAGCGTGTCGTGATTGCTTCACAGGCAGGCAACCGGGGCAGACGGGCAGCGCGCCGGGAAAACGGCACTGAGTAAATCCCACCCATTCATCTGGGCGGTGTTTTTTTCCGCCCCGGTTGACCCTGTGTGAGTACAAGTGGAACTATGTATGAATGAAACAACCATCAAGAGCTTTGTGGATGGCAAGTCCATTAATGGCCGGGGCGAGCGGTTTGAGACCCTCAACCCCGCCACCGGGCTGGCCTTCGCATCCGTGTATGACGGCACTGCGGAAGATGTTGATGCGGCCGTGGAGGCAACCCAAAAAGGGTTCGAGATCTGGTCCGCGATGACGGGCACTGAGCGCGGTCGCATCCTGCATCGCGCCGCACAGTTGCTTCGTTCGCGCAATGCAGAACTGGCCGCTCTGGAAGTGCAGGACTGCGGCAAGCCTCTGCAGGAGGCGCTGGTGGTGGATGTGCAAAGCGGGGCGGACTGCATCGAGTATTTCGCCGGTGCAGCGGCCACGTTGGTCGGTGCCCAGTACCCGTTGAAGAACGCTTTTGCCTACACCCGCCGTGAACCACTGGGTGTCTGCGTGGGGATTGGCGCGTGGAATTACCCGTTGCAAATTGCCTGCTGGAAGTCGGCGCCAGCTCTGGCCGCAGGCAACGCCATGGTTTTCAAGCCTTCGGAACTGACCCCGGTGACGGCTGTCAAGCTGGCCGAGATTTATCTGGAGGCCGGTGTCCCACCTGGCGTGTTCAATGTGTTGCAAGGCAGGGGTGCCACCGGTGCCTTGCTGGCAGCCCACCCGGGTGTGGCCAAGGTGTCGGTCACGGGCTCGGTACCGACGGGCAAAAAGGTCATGCAGACTGCAGCTGAGACCCTCAAGCGGGTCACCATGGAGTTGGGTGGCAAATCGCCTCTGGTCGTGTTTGACGATGCCGATCTGGAACAGGCCGTCACCGCCGCCATGATGGGCAACTTTTATACCCAGGGTGAGGTCTGTACCAACTGCACCCGTGTCTTTGTGCAGCGGGGGTTGATCGACCGCTTTTTGGCGCGCCTGAAAGAGCGCACCACCTTGATGCGGGTGGGCGATCCGATGAACCCGGACACCGAAGTGGGCGCACTTATCTCCAAGGCTCATGGTGACAAAGTGATGGACTATATCGCCAGTGGCATCGCAGAAGGGGCCACCCTGAGCGCAGGCGGGCACCGCGTTGAAGTGGCGGGTCTGCCTGACGGCAACTTTGTAGCGCCAACGATTTTTTCAAATTGCCGGGACGACATGCGCATCGTGTGTGAAGAGATATTTGGTCCGGTGCTGGCCCTGCTGGTGTTTGACGATGAAGCAGAGGTCATCACTCGCGCCAACGCCACCCGTTTTGGTCTGGCCGCTGGTGTGTTTACTCGGGACCTGGCGCGTGGCCATCGAGTAGCGGGACGCCTGCGGGCGGGCATCTGCTGGATCAACAACTACAACATCACGCCAATAGAAATGCCGTTTGGCGGCGTGGGTGAGTCCGGTATTGGCTCCGAGAACAGTATGGTGGCGATGGACCATTACACCCAGCTCAAAACCGTGTATGTTGAGCTCGGCGACGTGGCCAGCAGTTATCGGTGAGTCTGGCACCACTTCGCTCAGCATGACAAAAGACACTTACGACTACATCATTGTGGGGGCCGGTTCGGCGGGCAGCGTGCTGGCCAACCGCCTCACCGAAGACCCGGATGTGCGGGTGCTCTTGCTCGAAGCGGGTGGCATGGACCGCAGCCTTTTCATCCACATGCCTTCGGGTTTTGCCTACCCCATGGCCAACCCCCGTTATACGTGGATGTACGAGTCCGAGCCGGAGCCGTATATGGACCAGCGCCGCATTCATTGCCC
>JANOLC010000032.1:0-2466 GCA_031419575.1 Burkholderiales bacterium
ATCAGCACAGCGTGGCGGAAGCAGTCGTCAGCATCGTGGTTGGCGAAGACGCGCAGCTCCATCTTGTTGGTGTCCACCAGCGCCAGCGGATCAATCTTGTCGCCTGCCGAGGCCGCTTCCACCGTCACAAACTCGCTGCCGGCGTAATGCTTGGCCAGTGCATTGTGCAAATCTTGCGCGCTGGGTTGACCGGGCAACAGATCCAGATCCAGCGGCAACTGCACCAGCATGCCCTGGCTGAAATTGCCCACTGAGGGGATGAACACCGGGCGGCGGCTCAGACCTGTGTACTTCATGATTTCGGGCAGGTGTTTGTGCTTAAGGCCCAATGCGTAGACCTCGAAAGCGGGCGCGTCGCCTTTTTCGTAAGCCTCGATCATGGAGCGACCACCGCCGGAGTAGCCGCTCACCGCTGGCAAAGTCAGCGTGTGATCGCGCGGAATCAAACCTGCATCGACCAGCGGGCGAATCAACGCAATAGCACCTGTGGCGTAGCAGCCGGGGTTGGCCACACGCTGCGCCTGGCGAACCAAATCACTGTGACCAGCGGCCAATTCTGGAAACCCGAACACCCAGCCGGGCGCAGTGCGGTGGGCGGTGGATGCATCGATGATTTTCGGCCCCAATTGCCCTGAAGTCCTTGCAATATCATCAATCATTGCTACGGATTCAATAGCAGCTGAGTCATGCAGGCACAGCACGACAAGATCCACCTGGGCCATCAACGCGCGTTTGGCCGCCGCATCTTTTCGCAGTTCGGGGGCAATGCTGACCATCTCAATGGCGGGCGTGGCCTGCAGGCGCTCGCGAATTTGCAGGCCGGTGGTGCCGGCTTCGCCGTCAATGAATACCTTGAACATGGCTTTACTCCGTCAGTCGAATTGAAAACGCTGTGAACACGTGGTGAATCTACCTTAGCAGGTACTGTAAGCCAGCACCAAGATTGGTGCACTGCAGCATGATACATTCCAAGGCTGCATAGTTCCTCCCACCCATTCCTGAGAAAGCCCTCATGAAGATTCACGAATACCAAGGCAAGGAAATCTTGCGTCAAGCCGGCATCCCGGTGCCTCGCGGCATCCCGGCATTCACTGTACAAGAGGCGGTGGAAGCCGCGCAAAAACTGGGCGGCCCTGTGTGGGTTGTCAAGGCGCAAATCCACGCGGGTGGCCGCGGCAAGGGCGGCGGCGTCAAGCTGGCGCGCTCGATTGACGAGGTCAAGCAACTCGCTTCTGAGATTCTGGGCATGCAGTTGGTCACGCACCAGACCGGCCCTGAAGGTCAAAAGGTTCGCCGCCTGCTGATTGAAGACGGAGCAGACATCAAAAAAGAATATTACGTGTCCGCTGTGACAGATCGTGCCACCCAGCGTGTCGCGTTCATTGTGTCAAGCGAAGGTGGCATGGACATCGAAGGCGTGGCACATGACACCCCCGAGAAAATCATCACTGAAATCGTGGATCCCGCGCTAGGCTTGACCGACGCGCAAGCCAAGATGCTGTCAGACAGCATCGGCGTGCCCCCAGGTTCAACCGCCCAATGCGCCGACGTGCTACAAAAGCTCTACAAGGTGTACATGGACACCGACGCATCGCTGGTTGAAATTAACCCGCTAATTCTCGAAGGTTCGGTGGATGGCAAGCCGGGCAACATCAAGGCGTTGGACGCAAAGTTCAACTTCGATGCCAACGCCCTTTTTCGTCATCCAGAAATCGTCGCATACCGTGACCTGGATGAAGAAGACCCAGCCGAAGTCGAAGCCAGCAAGTTCGATCTGGCCTACATCAGCCTGGACGGCAACATCGGTTGCCTGGTCAATGGCGCGGGCTTGGCCATGGCGACCATGGACACCATTAAGTTGTTTGGTGGCGAACCCGCCAACTTCTTGGACGTGGGCGGCGGCGCAACGGCAGAGAAGGTCACCGAAGCCTTCAAAATTATGCTCAAGAACCCCAAGGTCGAGGGCATCCTGGTGAACATCTTCGGCGGCATCATGAAGTGCGACACCATCGCCCATGGCGTGATTACCGCTTGCCGCGCTGTAAATTTGTCGGTGCCGCTGGTGGTGCGCATGAAGGGCACCAACGACGAGTTGGGCAAGAAAATGCTGGCCGAGAGTGGCCTGCCCATCATCAGCGCCGACACTATGGCCGAAGCTGCACAAAAAGTTGTAGCGGCCGTCAAGTAATTTTGCGGGACAGACCGCAGGCCGCGCAGCGGACCAGCTCTGTCCCCAACTGACTAGGAAGAATCATGTCAATCTACATCAACAAAAACACGCGTGTCATCACCCAAGGCATCACCGGCAAGACCGGCCAGTTCCACACGGAAAAATGCCAGGAATACGCCAACGGCAAAAACTGTTTTGTCGCCGGCGTAAACCCCAAAAAGGCGGGCGAGTCGATTTTCAATATCCCCATCTACGCGTCGGTCAACGAAGCCGCAGCCCAAACCGGTGCCACGGTT
>JANOLC010000033.1:0-8571 GCA_031419575.1 Burkholderiales bacterium
CGTGCGGTACCGCCAAACTTGGCTGCCAGCACCGACGTGATGGCCGCAGTCAGCGTGGTTTTGCCGTGGTCAACGTGACCAATGGTGCCCACGTTGACGTGGGGCTTGGTTCGCGCGAATTTTTCTTTTCCCATTTTTCAAACTCCGAAAAATATCAAATAAAACTGGTGCCCATTCCGGGAATCGGACCCGGGACCTCTCCCTTACCCAGGGAGTGCTCTGCCACTGAGCCAAATGGGCTAATCCTTAAAAACTCTCACGATTTGCCAGCACAACCGCCGACCAACCTTTGTCTTCAAATCACCTTGCGCTTCACGGTCCGAAACCCGCTTGACCTACTGCGCCAATCCATCGCAATCCATCACAAATCTGGAGCGGGGTAGGAGAATCGAACTCCTCGCTTTAGCTTGGAAGGCTAAGGTATTACCACTATACGAACCCCGCACAAATCGCCTCGAACACTATTTTGTGCCGCCATCACAAGCTTTCAACTTCAACCCTTGGCTGGTGGAGAGGGCTGGATTCGAACCAGCGTACTCGTAAGAGGGCAGATTTACAGTCTGCTGCCATTAACCACTCGGCCACCTCTCCTTCAGCGAACCTCGGATTGTGCCACGATTTTGTGACGTAACGCTACCATTTAATAGTTTCGCCACCTTGTTGACGTAAAAAAGCATTGGCCAGACCAAAATGCGCGCACCCGATGAACGGTTTGGGTGGGCGCAACGCCGACAGCGGTGACGGGTGGTTGGCAGTCAATACCAGGTGGCTGGGGCGATGCCCGTTCAAATCCGCCATTATTTGCGCCTGCTTGGTTTGAGCATGGGCACCCCAGAGCATGAAAACCGTGGGATGCGGGTTAGCCCAAATGGTCTGAATGATGGCATCCGTCAGCGGCTCCCAACCCTGCTTGGCATGGCTCGCGGGCTTACCCTGCTCGACCGTGAGGCATGTATTGAGCAACAGAACGCCTTGGCTGGCCCATCGTTCCAGAGAGCCGCTCACCGCTGATTTACGGACTAAATCAGCAGAGGCGTCACCTGCACCCTCGCGCGCAATTTCTTTGAAGATATTTCGCAAAGACGGTGGCAACGGGACACGATCCGCCACAGAAAACGCCAGCCCGTGCGCCTGGCCCGGCCCGTGATACGGGTCTTGCCCCAGGATGACAACCCGCACAGCGGACAGCGGCGTGAGCGCCAGCGCCCGAAAAGGATCAGGCGGATACACCGTAGCGCCCGCCGCCAACCGGGCCTGGACAAACGCGCCCAAACTTAGCCCTGTATTGCTTTGCAAAAACCGATCCACCACACTTTTCCAGTCCGGGGCGACAGGCCAAGCCGCTGGCTCCCACCGCGACAGCGCGCCGGTGAAAGGCGGGAAACCGCCGTCTAGATGAAGTTGACTCATCAAAATAGCCCTAAGTCTTCGTCAAACATCAATAGTTTGCTATTCAAAATATAGCAATCCCAGACAAAACAAGCAACGCTGTCAGACCGCTCCAAACAAGCTTGCCAGTGCCTCGCCCGGATCAGGCGCCCGCATGAAAGCCTCGCCAACCAAGAATGCATTCACGCCCGCAGCGCCCATGCGCAACACGTCGTCTCGCGTGAGAATGCCGCTCTCAGTGACCACCAGCCGGTTGCCTGCGGCCAGCTCCGGCATGTCTTTGAGCAACTTCAGCGTGTTGTCCAGCGAGACTTCAAACGTCTTGAGGTTGCGATTATTGATGCCGATCAGCGGCGTTTTGAGTTTGAGTGCGCGCACCGCCTCGGCCTGGTCGTGCACCTCCACCAGCACAGCCATGTCGAGCCCGCGCGCGATGGCCTCCAAGTCAGCCATTTGCGCATCGTCGAGGCAGGCGGCAATCAGCAAAACGCAGTCTGCGCCCATGCTCCGTGACTCGTAAATTTGGTAGGCATCCACCATGAAATCTTTGCGTAGAACCGGCAATTGACAACTGGCCCGCGCTTGCTTCAAGTGGTCCACCTGGCCTTGAAAAAACTGCTTGTCCGTCAGCACCGATAAGCAGGCCGCCCCATGCTCGGCATAGGTCTGGGCGATGTCAGCAGGGATGAAGTCCTCGCGCAACACGCCTTTGGACGGGCTGGCTTTTTTGATTTCTGCAATCACGGCGGGTTGGCCTGCCGCCACTTTGGCGCGCATGGCGCCAACGAAATCACGGGTCAGCACACGCGACTCGGCATCGGCACGCACAACAGCCAAGGTTTTTTGGCGCATTGCCGTAGCGATTTCCTCGCGCTTGATCGCGATGATTTTGTTCAGAATGTCGGACATGGGCTTAAAGGAAAGTTGAATTGGGCTTTGCGCCAGCGCCTGCTAAGGGCGGATAAGCGTCGATTTTCGCAGAAACGACCCGCCCAATAGGCATCCCTTGATGCATACTGCTTCCCAGCGTTTACCCCAATCAACTGGCGCATCACCACACATTATCAGGCTGCAAAGCAGCGTAGTATTGCCCATCCCAACGCTACAACGCTACTCGCCCGTTTGCCATGCATTCATCCCGCTCCAAACCCGCGCTTGCCGCACGCTTTCAATTCGCCGAGCAACTCGCCCGCATTTGCGGCGAACTCGCCATCAACGAATCCAAGCATCTGTCGGTGAGCTCCAAAGGCGCGCATGACGTGCTGACGCAAGCGGACCTGGCGGTGGAGCGCCATATCCGTGAAGCAGTCGCCAAGGCGTTCCCCGGCGACACCGTGGTTGGGGAAGAAATGGGCGGTCAAATGGATATCGGCACAGGCCAGGACTTTTGGCTGGTGGACCCTATTGACGGCACGGCCAACTTCGCCACGGACATTCCGCGCTGGTGCATATCCATCGGTTATCTGGTGGCAGGCAAACCCACTTTAGGCGTTTTGTTTGACCCGGTTTTGAACCGCATGTACACCGCCGCCCTGGGTGCCGGCGCCTGGCAGGATGGCAATCCACTCAAGGCACGGACCACAAAACAGCTCAACGGCGCAACCGTCGAGTTGGGATGGTCAGCCCGGCGAAGCCCGGATGCCTATATCGACAAAGCATCGGCGCTGCTTCACGCTGGCAGCGCCTTCACGCGACGCGGCTCAGGTGCCTTGGGTCTGGCTGACGTAGCTGCGGGCCGCTGCGATGGATACGCCGAGCTGCACATCAACTCATGGGACTGCGCGGCAGGTATCTTGCTGGTCACTGAAGCGGGCGGGCAAACCAATGATTTCTTCACGCCCGAGGGTATTCACTCAGGCGGAGTGCTCGTTGCAAGCACCGTAGGCATTTACGATTCACTGTTCGCTCTGATGACAAATTAGTGACATATTGATGACTTCAAATATCTGGAGACTTGCATGACCCCCATTATTTTCAACCCCAAACTCTCGTTGACCGCCAGTTTGGCCGGGGCCTTGATGGGCCTCAGCGGCGTGGCTGCGGCCCAAGGCCAGCTCACGGTGTATTGCGGGGTGCAGGAAGAATGGTGTCGCCCCATGGTGGCGGTGTTCGAGAAAACCACGGGCATCAAGGTGTCGATGACCCGCAAAAGCAGTGGCGAGATTTACGCCCAGGTCAAGGCCGAGTCTGCTAACCCAAAAGGCGACGTGTGGTGGGGTGGCACCGGTGACCCGCACTTGCAAGCTGCCGAAGAGGGTCTGACCCAGCCTTACAAATCGCCCATGCTGGCGCAGCTTCACGATTGGGCGCAACGTCCGGCCGAGCAGACCGGCTATCGCACGACCGGCATCTATTCAGGTGCGCTGGGCTTCAGCTACAACAAACCCGCGCTTGAGAAAAAGGGCATTCCAGCCCCCAAATGCTGGGCTGATTTGATCAAGCCAGCCTTCAAGGGCGAGATTCAGGTGGCTGACCCCAATTCATCGGGCACCTCATACACCATGCTCGCCACCATGGTGCAGTTAATGGGGGAAGACAAGGGGTTCGAGTACATGAAGGCGCTGCACAAAAACGTCAACCAGTACACCAAATCGGGGGCAGCCCCGGCCCGCGCTGCTGCGACGGGGGAGTCCATCGTGGGCATTACATTCATGCACGACGGTGTGTCGCAAGCGGTCACCGGTGCGCCAGTGGTGGTGGTCGCCCCCTGTGAGGGTACTGGCTTTGAGATTGGCTCGGTCAGCATCATCAAGGGCGCGCGCAATTTTGAGAATGCCAAAAAGTGGGTGGACTTCGCGTTGGGAGCCCAAATTCAGGTGCTGGCCGCCAACGCCAAGTCCTTCCAGGTTCCATCCAACATAGCGGCCTTCGCGCCCCCTGAAGCACCCAAACTTAAAGACATCAAGCTCATCAATTACGACTTCAAAAAGTACGGCTCCAGCGCCGAGCGCATCCGCTTGCTTGCCAAATGGGACAGGGAAGTCAAGGTGCTGCCCAAGTAAGGCACGCCAGTTCCCGTGGACATTGACACCACCGCCGGAGTAGCCCGGCGCAACTTCACCTTGCCCGCCCTCTTGGTGTTGGGCCTCTTGGCACTTGCCCTGCTACCCTGGTATGGCGAACGGGTACACGGCTCGGCCTTGTCGCTGGCAGTGGGCACGGGGCGCTGGTGGTTGGCACCCGCACTGCTGAGTTGGGTGGTGGTGTTGCTGGGGTGGCTCATGCCCGTCACTTCGATCTTGCGCGGACGGGTATTGACGGCCGGCGCACTGTTCGGCACCGCGTGGGTTCTATTGCAGGGTTTTGCCGTGGGTATGCAGGGCGCGGACTGGGCCTGGTTTGCCGCCTTGGGGCCTGTGCCAGAGGGCCAGCCCGGTTTTGGCTGGGGTGCGTTTCTGGCGCTGGGCGCGTTCACGGTCATGCTGTCGCAGGGCATTGCGGCGATGGGCAAGTTCAGGGGGGACGGCTTTGTGTCCGGCGCGGTGTGGAGCATCGGCGTGCTGGTCGCACTGTTTGTATTTTTCCCGGTGGCGCGCGTGCTGATGTCCGCGTTCACGGACTCCAAAGGCGCTGTAGATGTGGCGTTAACTTGGGAGCGGCTCACCGCATCAGACATCTGGGGCCTGGCTTGTCTGGCGGGTGGCACCACCTGCGGCGTGGCATGGAATTCGCTGTTTCTGGCGGTGCTGGCAGGGGTACTTAGCACGCTGTTGGGGCTGGCGTTTGCGCTTTTGGCCTTGCGCTCGGGGTTCCGTTGGCGCAAAAGCCTGCAAGTGATGTCGATTCTGCCCATCATCACACCGCCCTTTGTCATTGCGCTCTCGTTGGTTGTGCTCTTCGGGCGCACCGGCATGGTCACGGTGTGGATGGAGACCTGGTTTGGCATCCCCCCATCCCGCTGGATTTACGGCCTGCCGGGTGTGCTGATTTCGCAAATGCTGTCGCAAACCCCGCTGGCCTTCATGATCATGCTGGGCGTCATTCAAGGCGTGAGCCCGACGCTGGAGGAGGCCTCTCAAACCCTGCGCGCCACCCACTGGTACACCTTCAAGACCGTCACTTGGCCACTGCTTCGTCCCGGCGTGGCCAATACCTGCTTGTTGGGGTTTGTAGAAAGCCTGGCCGACTTTGGCAACCCGCTGGTGCTGGGTGGCAATTTTGAGGTGTTGTCCACCAAAATATTCTTTGCCGTGGCGGGCGCACAAAACGACCCGGGGCGGGCCGCGATTCTGGCGCTGATATTGCTGACCTTCACGTTGGTGGCGTTCTGGCTGCAGCAACGCTGGCTGGGCCGCGCTTCTTACGTGACCGTCACCGGCAAAGGTGATTCGGGCTTGCCCACGCCGCTGCCCAAACGTGTCTCAGCCCTGTGCTACGCCACCGCGTTGCCATGGGCAATATTGACAGCCGTGCTGTATGGCCTGATCGCCATTGGCGGTTTTGTACAAGACATTGGCCGGGGCGATTTTGCGCCCACGCTGGCCCATTTCAAAACCGGTTTTTTGGTGGAGTGGGGTGACCGCGGCGTGAACTGGACAGGCTCGGCTTGGGACAGTTTTTTCACCACCGTCATCGTCTCCACCATTGCAGCACCACTGACCACCCTCATCGGCCTGTTGACGGCCTACGTCATCGCCCGCCAGCAGTTCGTTGGGCGGCGCACATTTGAGTTCATGACCATGCTGAGCTTTGCGATTCCCGGCACGGTGATTGGCATTGCGTACATCGTGGCGTTTAACGTGCCGCCATTTGAGCTGACCGGCACCGGGCTGATCCTGGTGATTTGCTTTGTGTTCCGCAACATGCCGGTGGGCGTGCGGGCTGGGCTGGCGGCCCTGAGCCAGCTTGACAAAAGCCTGGACGAAGCCTCGCTCACGTTGCGCGCAAGCAGCTTTTACACGCTGCGCCGCATCATCTTGCCGCTGCTGCGCCCAGCCATTGTGGCCACCTTGGTATTCAGCTTTGTGCATGCCATGACGGCGGTCAGCGCGGTCATTTTCCTGGTGACCGCCCAGTACAACATGGCGACGGCTTACATCGTGGGCCGGGTTGAAGCAGGTGAATATGCGCTGGCCATTGCCTATTCCACCCTGCTGATTGTGTTTATGCTGATGGTCATCGGTTTGATCAAAGTTGGCGTGGGTGAGCGCAAGCTGGGGCGGCGAACCAACACAACCAGCGGCTTGTTACCGGGAGGGCATTGATGATTGAACCTAGCGCAAGCGCAACGCAAAAGGCAAAAAATTCCACCGGCTCCAAGGCCGCCAACGTGGTATTCGAGAACGTCAGCAAAGTGTTTGGCGACTTCACGGCAGTAGACCGCGTCAACTTCACTGTGGAGGCGGGCACGCTGGTCACGCTGCTGGGGCCGTCGGGCTGCGGCAAGACCACCACACTGCGCATGATTGCGGGGCTGGACTCGGCCAGCAGCGGGCGCGTGTTGATTGGCGGCAAGGACGTGACCCGCTTGGCCGCCTCGCAGCGGGACGTGAGCATGGTGTTTCAGTCCTATGCGCTATTTCCGCACTTGAGCGTGATCGACAACGTGGCCTACGGCTTGCAGGCGGGGGGGGTGCGCAAAGAACAGGCGCAGTCCCAGGCGCGCGACAAGCTGGCGCTGGTTGGCCTGGCCGGGCTTGAGTTACGTCTGCCCTCTGAACTATCCGGTGGCCAGTAGCAACGCGTGGCCGTGGCGCGCGCGCTGGTGCTGGAACCCCAGGTGCTGTTGTTTGACGAGCCGCTGTCCAACCTGGACGCCAAGTTGCGCCGCAAGGTACGGGATGACATTCGCAGCCTGCAACAGGCCATGGGCTTGACGGTGGTCTACGTCACGCATGACCAGTCAGAAGCGCTGGCTGTGTCAGACCGCGTGATCGTGATGTCCAACGCCCGCATCGCCCAAATTGGCTCACCGCGTGAGTTGTACGAGCGCCCTGCTGACCGCTTTTTGGCCGACTTCATAGGAGACGCCAACCTGATTCAAGGCGAGGTGGTGCAAGACGGCGCCACTCAGGTGTTTGTAGCCGGCAGCCTGCGCTTGCCCCTGCATTCCAGCAATGTGCGCGGCCCGGCGCTGTTTGCGGTGCGACCCCAGCGTCTGA
The DNA here is from genome assembly GCA_031419575.1 of Burkholderiales bacterium. GTDB lineage: Bacteria > Pseudomonadota > Gammaproteobacteria > Burkholderiales > Burkholderiaceae_C > JANYCG01. Next base: position 7,491 of record JANOLC010000033.1, read on the forward strand.
CGATGCAGCGTGAAACGGTCACTGGCCCTCACATTCAAGGGACTTTGCTCAAGACGGCTTACCTGGGTACGCATCTGGAGCACAACGTCAGCACCGAGTTTGGCGACATGCTGATCATTGATGCCAACGTAGACCGCGACCTGCGGCCCAACGAAGCGGTCTACATCAGCCTGGATTCGCGCGCCGGAGCGGTAGTTCCGGCCTAAGCATTCGTTGCCGCCACCAGTTGCGCCAGCTTCGCCTTGGCCGCTCCTGATTCAATAGCGGCCCGTGCCCGTTCCACGCCGACTTTCATGGAATCCACCACATTGGCGGCGTAAAGCGCGACACCGGCGTTCAGCGTGACGATGTCTTTGGCCGCGCCGGGCACGTTGTCCAGCACACCCACTAACATGGCGCGCGACTGCTCGGGCGTTTCGACTTTGAGCGCGCGGTTGCTGGCCATCACCAGACCAAAGTCTTCGGGGTGAATTTCATATTCGGTGATCTCGCCGTTCTTCAACTCTCCCACCAGCGTGGCTGCGCCCAGACTCACCTCGTCCATACCGTCTTTGCCATAGACCACCACGGCGTGTTCGGCCCCCAGGCGCTGCAAGGCCCGGATCTGAATGCCCACCAGGTCGGAGTGAAACACCCCCATCAAAATATTGGGCGCGCTGGCCGGGTTGGTCAGCGGCCCCAGCAGATTGAAGATGGTTTTGATGCCCAATTCCTTGCGCACCGGTGCCACGTTTTTCATGGCCGGGTGGTGATTGGGTGCAAACATGAAGCCCACACCCACCTCGTCAATACAGCGGGCAATGGCCTCGGGCGAGAGGTTGATGTTCACGCCCAGCGACTCCATCACGTCGGCGCTGCCGCTCTTGCTGCTGACGCTGCGGCCCCCGTGTTTGCTAACCCGGGCCCCGGCGGCGGCGGCCACAAACATGGCACAGGTAGAGATATTGAAGGTGTGCGAGCCATCACCGCCCGTGCCCACAATGTCCACCAGATGCGTCTTGTTGGCCACATGAACCTTGGTGGAGAACTCGCGCATCACCTGCGCCGCCGCCGTGATCTCGCCAATGGTTTCCTTCTTGAC
>JANOLC010000034.1:0-2118 GCA_031419575.1 Burkholderiales bacterium
AGCGCTGCCATCACGGTGCTGGCTGCCGAGCAGGTTTGCCTCATCAACAAAGTCACCATTCCCGCCGGCACCGCACTGGGCGTGCAAGACATCGCCACGTTGCAGGCCAGCTTCACCTATGCCAATGCCAGCCCGGAATTGGTGGGCGCAGCACTGGTGGTGCTGGACACCAGCACGGCAGGCGTGGGTTCAGGCGGCCTGGTGTTGACCAAAACCGCCGACAAGGCGACGGCCTTGCCGGACGATATCATCACCTACACGATTAGCTACAAGAACAACGGCAGCACACCTATCAGCACCATCATCATCAGCGACGCAACACCCGCTTACACCAACTTTGTTGCAGCCAGTTGCGGCAGCTTGCCTGCTGCGCTCACCACCTGCACTGTGAGCACCCAGCCTGCACTGGCCGGCGTGGGCTCGATTCAATGGCAGTTGGGCGGCAGCTTGAATTCGGCCTCGACCGGGCAGGTCAGCTTCAGCGTCAAGGTGAATAAATGACGCGGACACCGTGAAATACGCGAAATATACCCAAAAAAGGTATATTGAAGACCAAAATCAACCGTTTTGACCGTATTTACAATAAAATAGGGTTATAGCTCTCGGATTTTAACGATGGTTTGCTATAGAAATATAGTGAACACTCTGTTGTTGAGCGCCACCCGACTCGCAGCTACCACTTGATGCCCAGCTTCAAAAACAGCTTGGACAGTACAAACAGTGGCCCGACCAGCAGGTATTGCAAATCCTCCAGAAATGACGGCTTTTTGCCTTCAATCTTGTGCCCAATGAACTGGAAAACCCATGAAACGACGAAGAGGCCGATGCTTATTGGCAGCAGTGCCGAACCCATCAGGCCAGCGATGTACAGCATCACCGCCGCCGAAAGAGTCATCGCAATCATGAAAATATTGGAAAGCCGGGTGTAGTACATGACGCTGGCGCCAATGACGATCAGCGACAGGTTGGGATGAATCGAGTGAAGCAACCCGATCAGGCTGAACACGATGAGCGGAATAGCGATGTAGTGAATCACCTCATTGGCGGGGTGTGTATGACTTTCGCCATAGTGGGCCAGCAGTTGATCGATTCTGCGCGTTGGGGTGGCAAGGGACGGGTCTTGCGGATTTTCTGGGGTTGCAGCGCGGGACATGGAAGTCTTTCATGAGAGGACAGTTGTGGGACTGTACTCGGGTTGACGGCAGGGTCAAGCCGCGCCTATTGGGCTTGATAGGATGCCACACGAGATTGGTCAATGCCGCGCTTGAGCCACGCCGCTAACCGCCCACGGGCGCAGTAGCCGCCCCAGCTAGCGATGGCCTGCCCGTCTTGGCTGGACACAAATTGAAGTCCGCTGAACAGCTTTGAGCGGCGATCAGACGGGGTCGCAAAAGGCAAGCCTGTCATGCCTGTCAATGCCCGGGCCAAGACATCGCACTGAGGTTCAACGTGAGGGTCGCCACGAGGATCAGCATCGGGCACAGCAAGCACATTGGGATGACTGGTCGAGCGCAGGGCTGCGTCAACTGCAACGAAGCCGTTGGTATCCAGCGCCAGAGCGCTGGCCGCAGCCATCGCTGGTGGATGGGCGTGGGTAGCCAACACGGGCACATCACAGGCCAGGCTGGCGCCGCTGGCTAAAGCGATCTCTCCCGGTTGGATGCCTATCGCTGCATCTGTCAATACGGTGATTTTCTTGGCCTTGAGCGTTTTGGCCAGTAACTGGCGCAACGAGGGGCTCGACGCATTCGCCAATGGCGCGCCGCCGGTGATCAGGGTCACGGCGCAATGGGGCAATGCCTGGTGAACTGACATGGCCAGCTCAATCGCAGCGATCTCTTGCGCAGTGATATTGACGGCGGGAAGGCTGGCAGACGCGGGCGGGTTATCGCAGACCACCGCGACTCGCAGCGCTTTACTCGCCGCAAGTTCGAGCACATTCGGCCACAACTTGCAAAAGACCGAAGCCGGGCGAACAAACAGCCCGTTCGCACCCGCGCCAGGCAGTTGCAACTCGGTCTGCTGCCGGTCTTGCGTCGGCTCCAGGTTGATGCTCAGCCAGTCGTAGCGTATTTCCTGTCCGTCCGCCAGTAGCAGGACTTGAGCTTTTGCATCCAG
>JANOLC010000035.1:0-9097 GCA_031419575.1 Burkholderiales bacterium
GTCGGCGGCCACAATCAGGTCGCAGGCCAGCGCAATCTCGCAGCCACCCGCCAACGCATACCCCTCGACGGCCGCGATCAATGGCTTGCGAGGGGGCGTTTCACAGATCCCGGCCAGGCCCCGGCCTTCAAGCTCCACGCGTTCGCCACGCAAAAATGCCTTGAGGTCCATGCCGGCGCAGAAGTGACCACCCGCGCCGGTAAGGATGCCCAGCACCAACGCCGGATCGGCATCGAGTTCGTCCATGGCTTGGGCGATTGCTTCGGATGCCGCGCGGTCAAGCGCGTTACGCATCGCCGGGCGGTTGATGGTGACGATCAGCACCCCGCCATCACGGGTCACAAGAACATCTTGGGGCAGATTGTGTTCCATCATTTCTCCCTTATTGATCTTTGAGGCTGGCGAGCAGGCCAATGCGGTCACGGATGACACGCCCCGATACAACCTGACCATCCTGCACCCGCACGATGCCGTTGCAATGGAGCACGGATGTCAGCGCTCGAGGTTCGACGCCCGGTAGTCCGCCCAGGTAGCGGCCTGTCTGACGAATGTGGAACGCCACTTCGCAGCCAGCGCTGAACATTTCAGTGATTTCGCCTGACTCGACGCGAAAGGCCAGCGGCACGCCGGTGATGTGTTCGTCGTCACAACGCACACCCATGGCGGAACTCGGCCAAGATGCAGTGAGCCATTGACGCACCACGGTTTCAGCCTGCGGGTTGGGTGATATTTCTGCCGTATCCCAGGGTGCTGGGGCGGGTGCTTCGATGGCATCGGCCACGCCAGATTTTAATTGCCGTTGGCGCGTCATATAGTCTTCTTGCGCGACGCAGCCGCTAAGTTGTTGCCCGTTGCTGCGGTAGATCGCCACGCCCGACCAGCAGGTGATGCGACCCCCCCCACCTCCAGAGGCCCCATGCTGGGTGAACAGCACCGCGACTCGGTGGCTGCCGGCAAGCACTTGGTGCACGGTCATGCCCAAACCTGGAAAAGTGTCCATCTGCTTCTGCACAGCGGGCAGCCATTGGTCGTCGCGACCGGTAAAGAAGTACTCACCAATGTGCAGCGTGTAGTCTGGCGTCGTGAATTCGCGCGCGGCATTTGAATCATGGCGATTGAAGTAGTCCACGACCCACCGGCGCGCCAGTGCCACAGGGGAGCGCTGTGCGTCAATCGGCTGCATGACCTGGGTCCTTGCGGTAGACGCGCCGTAGTTCATACTTGAGGAGCTTGCCAGAGGCATTGCGCGGCAAGGAGGAGGTGAACTCGAACGAGGTCGGACATTTGTAACGGGCCAGCCGGTCGCGCACGAATGCGAGCAGTTCATTCTCATCGGCCCGTTGACCAGGTCGCAGCACGACAATGGCTTTTGGCGTTTCGCCCCAGCGCTCATGCGCTACCCCAATGACCGCCACTTCCAAAATGGCGGGGTGAGCGTTGAGTGCATTCTCAATTTCCGCTGGATAAATGTTCTCGCCGCCGGAAATAATCATGTCTTTGAAGCGATCAAACAGGTAGATGTAGCCCTGCGCGTCCTGGTAGGCGGCATCACCGGTGCGAAGCCATCCGCCGGGCGTGAGGGCATCATGGGTCGCGACAGGATTGTTCCAATAGCCCTTCATCACCATGCCCGAGCAGACCCAGATCTCGCCCACTGTGCCGGGAACCACGTCGGCCAGCGTGGTGGGCTCAATAATGCGCAACTCCACCCAGGGCATCGCCCGACCCACTGAGCGCAACAGGCCAGAGCGCTCGCCCTCCACGTCGTGGTCTTCCGGATTAAGCACAACCACGGTGCCCGAAGTTTCGGTCATGCCGTAGGCGTGCATGAACTTGCAACGCAACAACTCGAGCGCGCGACGCAGCAAGACGTCGCCGATCGGTGCCGCGCCGTACATCAGAAGTTGCAGGCTGGACAGATCGGCGTTGGCTATGCCGGGTGTCTGAAGCATGGACTGCACCACCGTGGGCACCAAAAACGTGTGCGTCACGCGATATTTTTCAATGTATTCAATGGCCAGGGTCGTGTTCACCTCACGCATCAACACGGTGTGGCCTCCCACGACCATGGTGCTTGAGCCATAGCCGCTGCCGCCGATATGAAACATCGGCATGGCGACCAGGTTAACGCTGTGAGTCCCCATGCCCCAGGATTCCGCTGCGAGACGTCGCGTAAACGACATGCCGTGGTTGGTCAGCATCACGCCCTTGGGTCGCCCCGTGGTGCCCGATGTGTAAAGCAGCAGTGCGACGTCATCCGGCTTCCCTGAATGAGCGAGGTCAACCGTTGGAGCAGCGGCACGCCAGGCGTCGTATTCTTCCCCGAGCGTGACGATAAGGCGCACGCTTTCGCAATGCCGTGCGCCGTCGGTTAGCAGTGCTTGCTCATCTGCACTGACGATCAATACGGTGGGCATGGCATCTTGCACAATGGCAGCGATCTCGGTTGCTGCCAGGCGCCAGTTCAGGCCAACGAAAATGGCCCCAATCTTATTGGTGGCGAACAGCAACTCATAGCACTCAGCCCGGTTTTTGGTGAGCAAAGCGACGCGATCACCCGGACCTACCCCTGCCGCATGCAAGGCACTGGCTGACTGCGAACTAAAGCCATCGAGCTGCGAAAACGACCAAGTGACACCTTCAAAAGTCAACGCCGGTGCCTGCGGCGTGTTGGCAGCATGTTCGCGGATGACCTGGGCAAAGGTTTTTGACATGGCAGATCGTCTCCGGGCTCAGTAGCTCTTGGGCAAACCCAGACTGTGTTGTGCCACGAAATTCAGGATCATTTCCCGGCTGACTGGGGCCGTCTTGTGCAACCGTGCGATAAACCATAGATCGGCTAGCCCGTACTCCAACGCCATGCCGTTGCCACCATGGATCTGGATCGCCTGATCCAGCGCCTCCAGTGACGCGTCCGCAGCGGCGAACTTGGCCATGTTGGCCGCTTCACCGGCATCGCCAGAGCCTGCGTCTGACAGCTGCGCAGCGCGCGCCGTTATCAAGCGCGCCTGCTGTACGGCGACATAGGCCTTGGCCAGCGGGTGGGCAATGCCCTGGTGCGCACCAATGGGAGTTTTCCAGACGGTGCGGTCGTTGGCGTATTGCGCACCCTTCTCGATCGCAAAACGTGCGATGCCGTTGTTGATCGCTGCTGCGCAGACGCGCTCAGGGTTCAGACCGGCGAACACGTGGCGCAGGCCTTGACCCTCCTGCCCCACAATGGCGTCTGCACCCAACGCCACGTTATCGAAGTACAGCATGAACTGGGTCTCGGGCACGTGCAGCGCAGTCTCGATGGGCGTCTTCGAGATGCCGGGTGCATCGGCCGGGACAATGAACAGGGATAGTTGGCCACGGCCCTGCTCGTCCACCGTTTCGCCGCGCGCTACCACCATGATGGAGTCCACTTCGTCCACTGCGGAAGTCCAGTACTTGGTACCGTTCAGTTTCCAGCCGCTACCGTTGCGCTTGGCGACGGTACTTACCTTGTGCGTGTTGGTGCCGGCATTGGGTTCGGTGATGGCAAAGGCCAGCCGGCGCGTGCCATCGGCTAGACCCGGCAACCAGTGCTGCTTCATGGCTTCACTGCCATGTTGCTCAATGATGGGGGCGCAGATAGAACCAATCACTAAGGACAGCATGGGGCAGCCCTGAGCCGCAACTTCTTCCACTATCACGTTGTAGTCGGCCAGACCACTACCGCCGCCACCATATTTCTCAGAGATGTGTACCCCCAGGAAACCGGCTTTCGCCAGCGCATCCCATAGTTCTACGGGCTTTGCATCGCGCTTTACCACGTCTTGAAAATAGCGGCGTCCGAAGCTGCCTGCCAGTTTGCCGACGCTGTCGCGCAACAGGGGGTGGTGGTCGGCTGTGTCGACGAGTGATGAGCCAAAAATAGTTGACATGAAAATTGCCCCAAGGATGTGACTATGTATTTATGCGGTCGGCGACGGCCATTCGAAGAAACCCTTGCCCGACTTCTGGCCAAGCTCGCCACGCGCCACCATTTCTTCGAGCAGACGCGGTGGGGCGTAGCGGTCTCCCAGTGCCTTGCTCAGTTGGCGGGCAATGTCCAGGCGCACGTCCAGTCCCACGATGTCGCTCAGGCGCAACGGCCCAATGGGGTGGCGGTAGGCGACAACCATCGCGTGGTCGATATCGTCAGCGCTGGCCACCCCATCTTGTAGCATGCGCATGGCTTCCAGCGACGCAATCAGGTCGAGCCGGCTGGTCGCAAAGCCTGGTACATCGCCCACGGTGATAGTGGTCTTGCCTGTGGTTTCGGCAAACTGCCGCGCCAACGCCAGAGTCTGCGCACTGGTGTGTTTGCCGCGAATCAGCTCTACCATTTGCAGCGACCACACCGGGTTGAAGAAGTGCATGCCCAGAAAGGTTGATGGGTCACGCACCGACCCCGCCAGTTCGTCGATGGACATCGAACTGGTGTTGCTGGCAATGATGCGCGGCCTGCGCTTGTCTATCTCGGCCAGCACCTGTTGCTTGAGCGCGAGGCGTTCAGGTACGGTCTCAACAACCAAGTCAAGGCCAAGAGGCAGGTCTGCGGTCGAAGCTAAGCGTTTTACGCCATGGCTGACATGGTCCACCTGTGCAGGACTCAGCTTGCCACGCTTCGCTCCGCCCAGAGCCACCTCAGCCAATGTTTTCTGCACGGCGCTTGTGCGGGCGTCGTCAGGCTCGACGATGGTGACGTTCCAACCAGCCACTGCATAGACGTAGGCGATACCCACGCCCATGGTGCCAGCACCAACCACCGCCATGGCCAGCGTTGGAGAATTGGTTTGAAGGTTGGTGTTGGGGGTGATCACGCTACCACCCCCTGCAAAGTCAGTTGCCGACCAGTCAACGCTCTAATTTTGGCTTGTTGGTGTCGTCGCGCTGGTCCAGACGCTTGGCGCGCACCATGGCCATTACCAGCGTAGCCACCTGATCGGCAGCTTGTTCCTTGGTCAGACGTCCGCCTGAGCGGAACCAGAACTGCGACCAGGCGACGATCCCAACGATGGCCAGCGCAGCCAGATTCACGTCCTCCACAATGAACTCGCCCGCAGCCACGCCCTCTGCAATCACGGCTTCGAGCCGATGGTCGAAGTCGCGGCGCAACTGGTTGATGGCTTTGCAGACCTCGGGTTCCAGTTCTTTTTCTTCCCGGCTGTAAATGACCGAATGGGCCTGATGCGTCAGCAGGGACTGCATGAAATCGCGCGCCATTGCCTCCAGTTTTTCGGTCGGCGTGCCGCTCTGAGCGGTTGCACGACTCAACGCCTCGTGTGAAACGATCAGCGCGCGTGAGCATATCTCTGCAAGCAGCTCCTGCTTGGACTTGAAGTGTAAATAGATGAACGGTTTGGTGACATTGAGAGCGCTGGCGACTTCCTCCAACGTTGTTTTGGCATAGCCCTTGCGGTAAAAAATATCCACGGCCGCCGCAACGACGCTCTCGCGCTTGAGGCGCCAAACGGCATCGCGGATGTCCTCCGGTGCATTCAAGTCGCCCGAGGCGCGGCGAGCGATGCGGGTGGCCATGGCCGTGGAGACGGAACGGGGTTTTGCGCGAGTCTTCATTTTGATAAGCATATCTCATGACGAGGGTGCGTTGAACGGCGTAAAGCATGCCGTTCGCACCAGAACTTGGACGGTCGCAGGCCGCTGCCGGTTCACGCATGACTGCCCCCATTAATCTGGATACCCTGGCCGGTCACGTGACTGGACAGGTCGGAACACAGGTACATCATGAGGTTTGCCACTTCTTCCGGCAGTGCGTAGTGACCATCGGGAATGCTGGCGGTGCGCTGTTCACGCAGCTTCTGTGCATTGCCAGGTGACTGGCTGGCCTCAATGTCGCGCAGCATGGCGGTATCCACCGGGCCGGGGCACACCGCATTGATGCGGATGCCCTTGCGCGCCACCTCCATGGCGGTCGATTTGGTCAGCCCAAGCACCGCATGTTTGCTGGCGGCATAGGGCGCCAAATTGCGCACGCCGATGTAGGCACTGAGCGACGCGGTGTTGACAACAGCGCCACTGCGCTGCGCGATCATCACGGGCAACACATGCTTGAGCCCAAGGAAAACGCCTCGCACGTTGATCGCCATCACCTTGTCGAAAATCTCGTCCGGTGTGTCAATCACGGGCGAGATGTTGCCCTGCCAGGCAGCGTTGTTCATGAAGATGTCGATGCGGCCCCAAGTGTTGCAGGTAGCAGCCACGTAGTTCGCCACGTCTTCGGAGCGGCTGACGTCTGCGGCCAGGAACTTCGCTGTGCCGCCGCGTTGAAGAATTTGTGCAGCCGTTTCCGTGCCGCTCTCAATCGACAGATCCACCACCAGCACCTTGGCGCCCGCATTGGCCAACGCCAGGGACACCGCGCGGCCTATGCCGCCTCCGGCACCGGTGACGATGGAACCTTGCCGCTGAAGTCGAATGTCATTTCGAGGCTTCCTCGGCTTCGCGCGCCGTTGCAGGCACTTTTCGCAGGGTGAAGCCCGAATATCCTTCAGCCGCACATTTTTCCAAAATGCGTCGGTAGCCGCGAACACCGCCTGTGTAGGGCATGAAAACACGGGGCTTGCCCGCGACTTCGGCGCCGTTGTAGTAAGAATCGGTGGTTAAGTACAACGTCCCTTTAACACGGTCGTTGACATGCGCCACCCAGGCCTGCTCGGCTTGCACCGTGGCTTCAAATTCAACAATATGGTCTTCATCCATCTTGCGGATCAGGCCCGCCAGCCAATCGATTTGCTGCTCGGTGGAAACCAGCACGTTGCTCAGCAAAGAGGGGCTGCCCGGCCCCACGACGATCAGCATGTTGGGGAACCCATTGACCGACACCCCCAGCTGGGTCACCGGGCCGGCGGACCACTTTTCTTTCAGTGTCACGCCACCGCGGCCGACGATCTCCGGCCTGAGCAACGAGCCGGTGAGCGCGTCAAATCCGGTTGCATAGATGATCATGTCGAAGGCGTGCAGCTTGGCAGTGGTGCGTATGCCTTCGGCGGTGAACTCGACAATCGGTGACTCACGTAGGTCGGCCAGTTCCACGTTGTCGCGGTTGAAAGCTTGGAAATAACCGCTGTCCACCGAAGGACGACGCGCCGCGAACGGGTGCCCCTTGGGGATTAGCTTGTCGCGCAGCAAGGGGTTGTTGATGACCGAACCAATCTTCCTGCGAATAAACTCCGCCGCTGTGTCATTGGCCGGCTTGGACAAAAGGATGTCGAAGTAGGACAGCGCAAATCCAAAGCCCAGGCGGTGCCAGGCTGCCTCGTAGACCTTCTCGCGCTCTTCCGGCGAGGCATCCAGCGCCGACTGCTTGCTCGGGTAAAAGCCCAGCCCGGTAGGCGAGTTCCAGGCCTGATCGCGCCGCGCCCGGTAATTGGCCTTGACGCGCTGGTCTTCCTCGTCAGAGACCGGCGCGTTCGACGCCGGAATGCTGTAGTTGGGCGTGCGCTGGAATACCGTGAGGTGGGCTGCCTGCTGCGCAATGATGGGGGTCATTTGCATGCCCGATGAGCCGGTGCCGATGATTGCCACGCGTTTGCCTGCGTATTCCACCTTGTGTTTGGGCCACTCAGCGCTGTGAATAATCTCGCCTTGGAAGCTGGACTGCCCGGGATAGATGGGTGTCTTGGTCGCCGACAGCTGGCCCACGCAACTGACAAAAAGCTTGGCAGACCATTGGCGGGCGTCTTCGCCCGTGACGACCCAGCGGGCCGTCTGCTCGTCATATTTGGCGCTTGCCATGCGTGTGTTGAAAACGATGTCCTTGCGCAGGTCGAAACGCTCCACTACATGATTCACGTAGTTCAGAATTTCCGGCTGGGTCGCGTAGCGCTCGCTCCATCGCCATTCCTGCTCAAGCTCGGGCGAGAAACCGTAGGAGTAATCGTAGCTCTCCACATCGCAGCGAGCGCCAGGGTAGCCATTGTGGTACCAAACCCCGCCCACGCCGGCACTGGCCTCCACCACCACCACCCGCTTACCCATGGCTCGCAAGGTATGCAGGGCGCGCAGTCCCGCAAACCCGGCGCCCACTATCAATGCATCTACCTGCTCCATAACTTGTTCTCCTGAGTCACTTATCTAACGAGTAAGTTTAGATACTCATTGGTATTTTTACAATAGAATTTTGTCTTTTTTGATTAGGGTAAACCAGAATTTTTAAATTGAAAATGGGCATTACAGTTAAGTAGTAAAAAATACCAATCGGTAGTATTTTATATTTTTAGCGTCTTTTTAAGTGCAGTAACAAGGAGCAACCGATGCGCTCGCGCACGTCCCCTTTCCCCTCAGACGAAGCCGACGCAGCAGGCGCTCGCATCGACACAATCGCCCAACGCCAGCAGGCGTTATGGCAGCGTTTTCCGACTTGGCAGCCGCGAACGCTGCATCAGGCGCTGGACGAGCAGGCAGCGGCATTCCCCGATCGCCCCTATGTGATCAACGACCAGCGCAGCTGGACTTACAGCGAAATCCAGCGCTGGTCCGAGCGCATCTCGGCCGGATTGGTGGCGTCGGGTGTGCGTCCGGGAGACCATGTCGGCCTGCTGATGGCCAACTATGCGGAGTTCGTGGCGGTCAAGTTTGCCATCTCGCGCGCAGGTGCCGTGGCCGTACCGATCAATTTTCTGAATCGGCGCGACGAACTGGGCTATGTGCTGCGCCAGTCAGACGCTGTTCTTTTGGTCACCATGGACCGATTCCGCAATCTGGACTACCTGCAGTTCCTGGACGAACTGGTGCCCAGCTGGGCGCAAGAGGGTGGTGGAGATGCTTTCCCACACCTCAAGCGCGTGGTTGTGTTCGCAACTGGCGATGCGCCGGTGCGCGCTGGTGCGACGAGTCTTGCCGACTTTGCCGCCGATGCCGGTCCCTGGCATCCAGTGGTCCATCCTGGGCCTGCATCCAACGCGGACATCATTTATACCTCGGGCACAACGGGCTCGCCCAAAGGCGTGATGCTGACGCACGACATGATGCTGCGCACGGCGTTCGGCAGCACCTATGCTCGCGCCTTCGAGGACGGGCGACGCATTGTGTTCTCGCTGCCGATGTACCACGTGTACGGTTACGTCGA
>JANOLC010000036.1:0-4467 GCA_031419575.1 Burkholderiales bacterium
GGCGGCGACGAGTTTGTGGTGCTGCTGTCCAATTTAAGCGAAAACCCCGCCCACGCGCAAGCGCTGGCCAACACCGTCGGTCAAAAAGTGCTGGCTGTTTTGAACGAGCCCTACGCCTTGGGCGACCACCAGCACCTGTGCACCCCCAGCATTGGCGCAGCCCTGTTCAATGGGCTGGGCTACACGCCAGACGAGGTGCTTAAACAAGCCGACCTGGCCATGTACGCGGCCAAAGCCAAAGGGCGCAATAACTTGTGCTTCTTTGACGTGTCGATGAACGTTAGCCCCTGAATGCCAACCATTTGCTGTGAATGTTGAATTTTTATGCCGCTGATCACCCGCTACGCCTACCCTGACCTGATTGCTTTCGCCCGCCAACTGCTGACCCGATCCGGCCTGGACACCGAGAAATCTCAAGCCATCGCCGACATCCTGACCGAGGGTGATTTGATGGGTCACACCACGCACGGCCTGGCCTTGCTGGGGCCGTACTTGAAAGAGCTTGAGGCGGGCACCATGCGCAAAGAAGGCAATCCCTTGATGGTGTCCGACTTTCCCGCAGCCGTCACCTGGGACGGCCAGCGCCTGCCCGGCCCTTGGCTAGTGCTCAAGGCGATGGAACTGGCCATCGCCCGAGCCGCCAGCCAGGGCACCTGCACGGTGGTCATCCGCCGCAGCCATCACATCGCCTGCCTGGCCGCGTTTCTGAAGCGTGCGACTGATCAGGGGTTGATGATGATCCTGACCTGTTCGGACGCCAACTCGGCCAGCGTGGCCCCGTTTGGCGGGCTGGACGCAGTTTTCACACCCAACCCGATCTCGGCTGGGTTCCCAACGACAACTGAAACAAAAGAGCGCCCGCCCGTGCTGGTGGATGTGTCTACCTCCGCCACCACCAACGGCATGACCAACCGCCTGCACGGTGAGGGCAAGCAGCTGCCTGCCGCCTGGGTGATGGACGGCTACGGCGTGCCCAGCCACAACCCGGGTGTGTTGTTTGCCGAACCCAAAGGCACCATCCTGCCGCTGGGGGGGGTGGACTCGGGCCACAAGGGATATGGGCTCACGCTGCTGGTCGAAGCCCTGACCGGCGGACTGGCAGGCCACGGCCGCGCTGACCCGCGCGAAGGCTGGGGTGCCACGGTGTATTTGCAAATCATTAACCCGCGCGCGTTTGCCGGGCTGGATGCCTTCACCCGTCAGTTGGGCTCGGTGGTTGACCAATGCCACACCTCGCGCCCGGCCAACCAGGCGGTTCCGGTCAGAACACCGGGGGAAAAGGGTTTGGCAATGGCCGCAGAGCAAAAACAGAACGGTGTCGCGTTGTATTCGGCCATCATGCCGATGCTGAAGCCTTGGGCTGAGAAGCTGGGCGTAGCATTGCCGCTGGCGCTGGCTTGAGATCAGTAGCCCCTACCCTAATCCGCCCCAGAGGAACTGGAAATGACCTCCATGATCACTATTTTTTAAGTAGCAAACTATTAATAGTTGACAGGGACTTGAGGCACTTTTTATGCCTCAAATTGCAATGGTGGCCTTTTTGGGCCTCAACAGCGCCATCAGCGATGGCGTGATCCACACCAGAATCGTGACCACGGCCAGCGTCGCGGCAATCGGCCGGGAGAAGAACGCCAGCACATTGCCATCTGACTTGATCATCGAGGTGATGAAGTTCTCCTCCAACATGCCGCCCAGCACCACGCCCAGAATGGCCGGAGCGATGGGGAACTTGTTTTCCTCGAGGAGGTAGGCAATCAGCCCGGCCACCAGCATCACGCCAACGTCAAACAGTGTGTTGTTGATGGCAAACGTGCCCACCATGCAAAACACCAGAATCACCGGCATCAAGATGTTGCGTGGCACTTTCAGGATACGTCGCGCCACCTTGATGCACAAAATACCGAGCGGAATCATGATGATGTTGGCCAGAATAAAAATCAAAAACACCGCGTAAATGTTTTGCGGGTTGGTGGTGAACAGCGACGGCCCGGGGTTCATGTTTTTCATGTATAGCACCCCAATCACGATGGCTGTGATCGAATCACCGGGAATGCCAAACACCAACGCCGGAATCCACGCACCCGCCAGTGCACTGTTGTTGGCTGAGCCACTTTCCACAATGCCCTCAACGTGGCCAGTGCCAAATTTTTCGGGCTCTTTGGAAAACTTCTTGCTCATGGCGTAAGACATCCAGGCGGCAATGTCAGCCCCGGCGCCAGGCAGAGCCCCCACCGCCGTGCCCAAAACACTGCCACGCAAAATCTGCACCGGGTACTTTTTGGCCAGGCTCCACTGACCCTTGAGCACATTGCCCACCTGCTCTACCACCAGCTCGGCAGGTGGGCTAGTGTCAACAACGTAACGGATGATTTCAGAAATGGCAAACATGCCAATCATCATGGAGATCATGCCAATGCCGCCCATCATCTCGGTATTGCCAAAAGTGAAACGCGGGAACCCGGCCGGGTTGCCCAAGCCCACACAGGCCACCAGCAGGCCCAAAAACAAAGCAATCAGGCCTTTCAAGGGCCGGTCTGAGGTGATGAAAACCGCGCAGGTCAAACCCAGCAACACCAGCCAGAAGTACTCAAACGAGCTGAACTTGGTGGCAAATTCGGCGAGCGCCGGGGCCGCCACTATCAGCACCAAGGTTCCAAACAAGCCACCCACTGCAGAAAACACCAAGCCCGCGCCCAGCGCCATTTCGGCCTGGCCTTTGCGCGTCATGGCAAAGGCTTCATCGGTGTAGGCAGCGGATGCTGGCGTACCCGGAATTCGCAGCAGGCAACCGGGAATGTCACCTGAGAATATCGCCATGGCCGTGGCGGTCACAATGGCTGCGACCGCAGGAATGGGGGCCATGAAAAAAGTCACCGGCACCAACAACGCTGTGGCCATCGTGGCGGTAAGGCCCGGCACTGCCCCCACAAACAACCCATAAAACGAGGCCAGCACCATCACCATCAGGGTGTAAGGCTCAAAAACCATTGAAAAAGCTTGACCAACTGCTGTCCACATAGCGTGTTAACTCCTGGAACTCATTTTTTATTGATTGGAATGGTCAGGCCGATAGTCAGAACCATCAACCCACATCGTTGGCGGGATTTACCAAGCGTAATTCGTCAATACGCCCCAAGGCAATGGCACACGCAACATTTTGTAAAACGCAAAATGAATTACCAGTGAGGCGATGACGGCGACTAGCACCGCGCGACCCAGCGACACCTTCAGCACAGAAAACAGGGTCGTTAATATCAACGTGGAGCAAATCAAAAACCCCAGTTTTTCGGACGCCAGCATGTAGAAGACTATGGACGCCACCAGAACCGCAAAGCCCGCCAGATGGCGCGGCGACCTGACCCAGTCTTCCACCGCAAACCAAGGCTGCTGAGCGCGGGCTTGCCAGCCGCGCACCAACAAGATCAGCCCGCCCACACACAGGCCCGTCGCAATCAAGCCAGGAAACAGGCCGGGGCCGACTTGCTGCCCTGGTATCTTGGGAAAGCTCTGCACCAGACCCAGCACCGTGCCTCCCAGTACCAGTAAGAGCAGTCCAAAAATCGCGTCGTTTAATTTCATTTCGCCAGGCCCACGGCCTTCATGGTGGCACCCAACTCCGTGTCGGACTTGGCCATGAATTTGGCGAAGTCGTCTGGCCCGGCAAAGATCACGCCATAGCCTTGTTTACCCATGAAGTCGGTGTAGTCTTTGCTGGCCACCACCTTTTTCAAAGCAGCGCTGAGTTTGTCGCGCGCCTCAGCGGGAATGCCTTTGGGGGCCACCAGTCCGCGCCAAGCGGCCATAGTCCAGTCGCTGCCAATGGCGGCTTTGAGTGTGGGCACATTGGGGTACAAGGCCGACGGCTTGTCATTCATGATGGCAAGGCTTCTAACCTTGCCCGCATCAATCAGGGAGCGTGACTCGGGCAACGACACGGGCGTGACCTCGACGCCACCGGCAATCATGTCCTGCAGGCCTGGGGCAGCGCCGTTGCTGGGCACCCAGGGCAGTGCAGCGGGGTCGATCTTCTGGTCACGCAAAAGGCCCGCGATGGCCAGGTGCCAAATGCCACCCTGCCCCGTGCCAGAAGCCTTGAACTTGCCGGGGTTGGCCTTGATGGCGGCCAGCAATTCATTGACGGTTTTGTACGGTGAATCGGCCCGTACCTGCACACCGGCCGGGTCTGCGTTCACCAGTCCAATGGGGGTATAGGAGGTGCCGTTCAATTCCGTCAATCCCTGCCAGTGCATCATGCCAATCTCCACCGTGGCCATGCCAATGGTGTAGCCGTCTGGTGCGGCGGAAGCGATGGCCGAATGCCCCACCACGCCGCTCCCACCCGTGCGGTTGACCACGGTGATAGGCTGGCCCAGTTCTTTCTCCATCAGGCTGCCGATGATGCGCGCCGTGGCGTCGGTGCCCCCGCCAGCGCCCCAAGGCACGATCAACGTCACAGGCCGCGCGGGG
>JANOLC010000037.1:0-1865 GCA_031419575.1 Burkholderiales bacterium
GGCGCAGCCGCTGAGCAGCGCCAGCGTCATGGCAACGACAAACCGCGCTCGTTGCGTTGACCGTTCGCCCTGAGCCTGTCGAAGGGCTTCGACAGGCTCCGCCCGAACGGACGTTATTCCCCTACCCCACCCCCGAATCCATCTGGAACGACCACCGCGAATCCACCCGAGGCCGCGACCTCGACATCACCGGCCTAAGCTACGCCCTGCTTGAAACGGCACCCCAGCAATGGCCCTTCAAACAAGGTGAATCGCAGGGCAAGGCCCGCCTGTACGAAGATGCCGTCTTCCCCACTGCGGATGGTCGCGCCAACTTCGTCAACACGGTCTACAAACCCGTGGCCGAGCCGCGCGAATCACGTTACCCGTTTTCACTCACCACCGGCCGCCTGCGCGACCAGTGGCACGGCATGAGCCGCACCGGCACGCTGGGACGCCTGTTTGGTCACGTGGCCGAGCCAGCCATCCAGATGAACCCGCAAGACATGGCGCGACGCTTGCTCAAAGAGGGCGACCTGGTGCACGTCACCAGCAAACGCGGTTCCATCCTGGTCCCTCTGCAAGCCAGCGATGAAATTGCCATGAGCCAGGCGTTCATGGCCATGCATTGGGGTGAAGAGTTTTTGAGTGGCACCAGCAGCACCGGCGAGCGACTCACAGGGGTGAACGCACTGACCACATCCGCCTACTGCCCGAGTTCCAAGCAGCCCGAACTCAAACACGCAGCAGTCAAAATTTTGAAGGCCGAATTGCCCTGGACGCTGCTGGGCGTGGCCTGGTTGCCTGAGTTTGAAGCGCTGCGTGCCCGTGAAGATTTCAAGACACTGGTCAAGTCATTTCAATTCACCAGTTGTGTGCCCTTTTCCAACAACACCCCGCTCGCCCAAGGCACACAGGGCGCACGCTCAGGCCTGTTGATTCGGGCCGCTGCACATGAAGCGCCCAGCGACGACATCGTCATGCAGATCGAAGCCTTACTGGGCTTGGGTGGCCATGATGTGCTGCGTTATGCCGACAAAAGAAAAGGCCAGCGCCGGGCCGTGCAACTGGTGCGCGCAGACGACCAGGTGCAGCTCAACGGCTTTTGCCTGGCCGGTGACACGACCTCCGAGTCCTGGATCAAAACCTTGCTGCAAGACGAGTTGCCTGCGCAAGCCTATGGCCGCCTGTTGTTGGTGCCGGGTGGCAAAGCCCCGGTCGCCGTGCAATCACGCGGCAAGTCGGTTTGCAGTTGCTTCAATGTGACGGATGTGGCTATTGGCGCTGAATTGGCGACCTGTACCGGTTATGAAGACGAGCGCCTGACCCAGTTGCAGTCCCGGTTGAAATGCGGCACCAATTGCGGCTCATGTTTGCCGGAATTAAAGCGGATGGTGAAGTCGTCCATGAAGTCATCCACGTCCATCACACCGGTTCGCGCATAAGCAAATACCCGCCGGGCATGTCACCGGGTGGAAAATACGGCATATGACAATTGGCAAATACATCAAGGAAATCGGGCGCGGCAAAGAGGGCGCGCGGTCGCTCACGCGTGAGCAGGCGGCGGACTTGTTTGGGCAAGTGCTCGACGGCGCGGTGACGGATCTGGAAATTGGCGCGTTCTGCCTGGCCATGCGCATCAAGGGCGAGACGACGCAGGAGATGGCGGGTTTTCTGGATGCCACGCACCAGCGGTTGAACAAAGTGCCGAACAGTGACACCAATGCGGGTGCCACTACTGGCGCTCAAACGCAACCCATCATCGTGATCCCCAGCTACAACGGCGCACGCAAATTGCCGGTGCTCACGCCGCTGCTGGCGTTGCTGCTGGCGCGTGAGGGCTTGCCCGTGCTGGTGCATGGTACGGCGACCGAATCCACCCGGGT
>JANOLC010000038.1:0-1534 GCA_031419575.1 Burkholderiales bacterium
TTGAGCCATAAGCGCCATTTAAGGTTGTTGTAACAGAAACCGCATTTCCGGCTGCATCAACAATCGAATAATGCGTTGTTTCGTTACTTTCGTTATTTTCAAAATTTCCGTGCGAAATATGCCTGGGTTTCACCGTGAACGTGAAGCTGGCGGATGGCAGCACCTACCCGCGCGTGGGCAAGCTCAACTTCGCCAGCGAAAGGGTCAACCCGCAAACCGGCAGCTTTGATGCACGGGCTGAAATCCCCAACCCCGACGGCAACTTGCGCCCCGGCCAGTTTGTGCGCGTGACGCTCGGCGGTGCCAACCGACCCAATAGTTTGAGCGTGCCGCAGCGTGCGGTGATTGACAGCCCGTTTGGCAAGATGGTGTTTGTGGTCAACGCTGAAGACAAGCTGGAGCCCCGCCCGGTGGAGCTGGACGGTTGGACGCTGGGCCAGTGGATTGTGACCAAGGGCCTGAAAGATGGGGACCGCGTGCTGGTGGATGGCTTCATCAAGGCGCACACGCCGGGCATGGTGGTCAAGCCGGTGCCGTATGTGGCAGCCGCACCTGGGGGCGCAAGTGGCGAGATGTCCAAACCATCGGCTTCAAACCCAGCAGCGACCAGTTCAGCACCAGTTTCAGAGTCAAAAGTGCCCCAAGTCCCTGCTATGCCTGCAAAGTCTGCTAGCAAATAAGGAGCGAACCTACCATGTTCTCCAAGTTCTTTATCGACCGTCCGATCTTCGCGACGGTGCTCTCGCTGTTTCTGGTGATGGCGGGGCTGGCCGCCATGCGCATTTTGCCCATCGCGCGCTACCCGGACATCTCACCACCCGTGGTCAACGTGCGCGCCATCTACCCCGGTGCCTCGGCCGAGGTGCTGGAAACCACCGTGGCTGCGCCGATCGAGCAGTCCATCAACGGCATCGAAAAAATGCTGTACATGAGCAGCTCATCGTCCGGCGATGGGGCGGTCAGCATTGACGTGACCTTTGATGTGGGCACCGACCTGGACATTGCCGCCGTCAATGTCAATAACCGTGTCAACCAGGTTTTAAATAAGCTGCCGCAAGAGGTGCAGCGCCAGGGCCTGACCGTGTCCAAAAGTTCGGCCAGTTTCATGACCGTGGCGGCGATCTATTCCCCCGATGACCGGTACGACTCGCTGTTCATTTCCAATTACGTGTTGCAAAACGTGCTGGACGCCATCAAGCGCGTGCCTGGCACCACCAATGTGCAAATCTTCGGTGCCAAAGACTACGCCATGCGCATCTGGTTGCGCCCGGACCGCATGGCCCAGCTGGGCATTACCGTGGGTGACATCAGCAGCGCGGTAACAGAGCAAAACGCCCAGTACGCCGCTGGCAAAATTGGTGCGCCGCCCAATAACTCGGAAGAATTGACGCTGACGGTGACTGCCAAGGGCCGCCTGCTGGAGCCTGAGCAGTTTCAGAACATCGTGGTTCGCAGTGGCGACAAGGGCTCGGTGGTGCGCCTGAAAGACGTCGCGCGGGTTGAGCTGGGCAGCAAGGACTACAGCTTTTATGGC
>JANOLC010000039.1:0-4993 GCA_031419575.1 Burkholderiales bacterium
TGGGCGACTGAATCATTAAAGGCCTGGCGGTGTGCGTTGGCCTGGGCTTGAACCTGCTTCAATGTGGCTTCGGCGGATTCGGCCGCCGACTTGCTGTCGTCAAACTCTTTTTGGCTGATGGCTTTCTCTTGCACCAGCGGGGCCAGGCGGGCCTGGTCACGGCGCGTCTGGTTGACACGGGCTTCGGCCACGGCCACGGCTGCTTCAGTGGACGCTACCTGGTTTTGAAAGTTGGCCGGGTCAATCTGGAACAAAGGTGCGCCCGCCTTCACCATTGCGCCCTCTTCAAACAAGCGCTTTTGCAAGATGCCTGCCACCCGCGCCCGCACCTCGGTCTCACGCGAGCCCGCTGTTTGTCCGGTGTATTCCAGCTCCACCGGCTGCGCTTTGGCTCGCACGGTGATCACCGCCACCTCGGGCGGCGGCATGGCCCCGCCGGGACCGCCAGCGCCCGCTGGCCCACCGGATGAAGACGATTGCCCACAAGCCATCAAGGCCAACGGCAGTGCGACCAGCAAGAATGGACGAAGAAGGGTTTGTGTCAAACCGGTGCGAACCTGGCTGACAGACATCGGAATGGGTGTGTTTCGAGCTGAGGACATGGCGTGGTGGATAGTTAAGTGGACGAACAAAAGAGTCAAGAAACGGGATAAAAACCTAAAGATACCTATTGATACTGCCCTGGGAGAGTCTAGATAGCCGTTCGAGCTGAGCTTGTCGAAGCCCTTCGACAAGCCCAAGGTGAACGGCTTAAATGTCGACGGGTTATATAAATACTAAAAACCAGTGGCTGTCAGCCAGAACGATTTTTATTTGCTTACATTTGACTTAAATCACCGGGTTATTTTTACATACATTCTTGAATGTTTAGTTAAAATGACGTAAATTTAATTCAAACTTCAAAGCAAGTTTCGAGCGCAACTCAACATGGTCAGAAAAACAAAAGAAAACGCTGAGCTCACCCGCGCGGCACTGCTGGAAGCAGCTGCGCGGGAGTTTTTCGAGAACGGTGTGGCCCAGACCACCCTGAATGACATTGCCGTTGCCGCAGGCATGACCCGGGGTGCCATTTACTGGCATTTCAAAGACAAGGCCGCACTACTGCAAGCCCTGTTTGAGCAAGGCATGCTGCCCATGCAAGGCATGCTGGCCGAGCTGGACGTGTGTTCTGAGGCCGACCCCCTGGGGGCTTTGCACCACATGTGTGTCCAGTCTCTGACCACCCTGGCCCAGTCGCCACAACAGCAGCGTATTTTCAGCATCATGTTTCACAAATGTGAAAACATTGGCGAGGCGGCAACCGTCATCGCCGAGCAGGAACAGGCCTGCGGCGACGAATGTGAGGTGCGGATCGTGCGCATCTTGCAAAAGGCCGTCGCCATGGGTCAGTTGCCCTTGGATACCGATGTGTTTTTATGCCAGCAGGTCATGAAAAATTTTGCGATGGGCACCATGAGCGAATGGCTGCTGGCCCCCCACCTGTATGCGCTGGACAGCAAAGCCCCCGCCATGGTGGACATGCTCATGGCCGGGCTGCGAACCTGCCCGCCTCGGCTGACACCCGTAGCCGACACCCCGGCTTGAGGTAACGGGAATGTTCACGGGTTTGTGTCGCGCGTGTGGTGGACAACGCGCCGCCAAGGGTGAAATACTGCGGCCTTCCTGATGCACCCGGAGCCGCACGCCCATGACCACCCTGCCCCCACAAACGCCACCCGTCACAGACATCGAAACCATTCGCCACCGCATCTGCCCCCTGTGCGAGGCCTGCTGTGGGCTGGAGCTAAAAGTTCAGGGCAACAAGGTCATCAGCATTCGCGGCCATGATGCCGACGTGTTCAGCGCGGGCTACATTTGCCCCAAAGGCGTGGCCTTGAAAGACCTGCACGAAGACCCGGATCGCCTGCGCACCCCGCTCATCAAGCGCAATGGTATTTTTGAGGAAGCCACTTGGGAAGAAGCCTGGGCCGAAATCGCCATTCGCTTGCCCGCTGTACAACAAGCGCATGGGCGCAATGCTGTTGGCCTGGTCGCGGGCAACCCGTCATCGCACAAAGCCAGCCTGATGCTGTACTTTTCACGGCTGGCAAGAAGCGTTGGTAGCCGCAATATTTTCAGCGCCGCCACGCTGGACCAAATTCCCCGCCACCTGAGCAGCGGCCTGCTATTTGGCCAGTGGATGAGCGTGCCCGTGCCTGACATTGACCGCTGTGACTTCCTCGTCGTGCTGGGTGCCAACCCGGTGGCCAGCAATGGCAGCATGTGGACGGTTCCCGACTTCAAGGGCAAGGCCAAAGCGATGCAGGCGCGCGGCGGTCAACTGGTGGTGATTGACCCGCGCCGCACCGAGACAGCGGGCATCGCCGATGCGCACCATTTCATCCGTCCCGGAGCCGATGTGTTCTTGCTGCTGGGCATGGTGCACACCTTGTTTGCCGAGGGTCTGGTCAAGCTGGGCCGCATGACGGAATTCGTCAATGGCGTGGACGAAGTGCAGCAAGCGGTGGCACCGTTCAATGCCGACGTCGTCGCTACGCGCTGCGGCATCGCCGCTGACACCATCCGCAACATGGCCCGCCAACTGGCCAACACGCCTCGCGCCGCCCTCTATGCCCGCATTGGTACCTGCACTCAGGAATATGGCTCGCTCAACACGTGGTTGGTGGATGTGATCAACACGCTGACGGGCCACCTGGACGAGCCCGGTGGCACCATGTTCCCCAAGGCTGCCGCCTTCGCCATCAACACTGCGGGCGAGCCGGGCAAGGGCCGTGGCATCGTGATGGGCCGCCACACCAGCCGGGTGTCAGGCGCACCCGAAGTCATGGGCGAGTTGCCCATTGGCTGCCTGGCCGAAGAGATCGAGACCGCAGGCGCGGGGCAGATCAAAGCCATCATCACCGTGGCTACCAACCCCGTGCTGTCCAGCCCCAACGGCCCACGCATTGCCCAGGCACTGGACAGCCTGGACTTCATGGTCAGCCTTGACATTTACCTGAACGAGACCACCCGCCACGCCGATGTCATCCTGCCCGGCCCCTCGCCGCTGGAAGACATGCACTACGACGTGCCGTATCCGCAAATGTCGTGGCGCAACCATGCCCGGCATAGCGCGCCGGTTTTTACACCCGCACCAGGCCAGCCTATGGAATGGGAAACCGTGTTGAAGCTGGCAGCGATTGCCTCAAGCAAAGATGCCCACCTGAGCGGTGCAGAGATTGACGACAAAACCTTTGCCGAGGACATGCACAAACAATTCGGCGAACAAGCGCAGATGGTCATAGCCGCCACGCAAGGGCTGCGCGGGCCTGATCGTTTGCTGGACGTGGCGCTGCGTAGTGGGCCGTACGGGGATCAGTTCGGCAAAAACCCTACCGGCTTGACGCTGGCCCAAGTGAAAGCCAGCACTGCCGCCGGTGGCACAGATTTAGGTCCGCTGATGCCGCGTATCCCTGAACTGCTGCGCACCCCCAGCGGCAAGATCGAACTGGCGCCGCCCGCCTTGCTTGCCGACCTGCAACGCGCTGTTGAAGACGTCCAGCGCCCTGTGCCCGACATGGTCATCATCGGCCGACGCGACACCCGCAGCAACAACAGCTGGATGCACAACCTGCCCATCCTCGCCAAAGGCCCCATGCGCTGCACCGCCATGGTTCACCCCGTGGATGCCGCGCGTCTGGGCCTGGTGGACGGTGCCATGGCGCGCATTGGCTCCACCACCTCACAAGGCCCGAAAAGCATTGAAGCCCAGGTGCAACTCAGCACGGACATGATGCCCGGCGTGGTGAGCCTGCCGCACGGCTGGGGCCATAACCTGGTGGGCACAAAATTGAATTTGGCTTCACAACGCCCCGGGGTCAATTTGAACGAGCTGCTGGATGAAAACCTGCGTGACCCGTTGACCGGCAATGCGGTGCTGAGCGGGGTGGTGGTGACACTAACTGCGCTGATAGCGGTAGATGAGGTGGCAGAGGCGACGGTGAGTTGAAACAGTGTGTTTTGAGGATTTTCTACGGATTTCAGAACAAATAATGCCTGAAGTCCCCGAAAACACTCAATAGTTAGCTTCTATTTTCATAGCATCACCCGCATACCAACGACCCGAAATTCGTGCAATAAATTGGCAAACGACCAGTCATCGTTAAAACGGGTGCTGATTGGCGAGATCAAACCCCCTTTTTAGCGGGCGCTCAAAGAGCCAACCCGGTCTTCAAAGGGGGAATAGGCACCTCATCGCCAGTGCGCGGCGGC
Organism: Burkholderiales bacterium; assembly: GCA_031419575.1. Taxonomy (GTDB): domain Bacteria; phylum Pseudomonadota; class Gammaproteobacteria; order Burkholderiales; family Burkholderiaceae_C; genus JANYCG01. The sequence continues at coordinate 4,252 of JANOLC010000039.1, forward strand.
TCGCCACCTACGCGCTGCATAAGTTCGTCGAAGGCAGCGAGGTCAGCACATGCACGGCGGTTGGCAAAAAACGTTTCAGCCTGAATCATGGCCAACTTTTCTGCCACCGCGATGCTGACAAACTGGTTGATGCTGATGCCATCTTCTTTGGCCATTTGAGCCACACCCGCACGAATGGAGCGCGGCAGGCGCAATGGGTAGGTGCTTAAGTCACTCATGAAATGCGCCGGATTCGACGGCTATTTTCATACCGCTGTCACGAAATTCGGCTTGAATAACGGGATTTTGCCGTCACCAACGGTTCACACATTGCAAACTACAGCCCCTAAGCTCACCACCGCGCCGTCGACGTGGCGAGATCACACGGCACGCGCCGTAACCCGTGTCTACCTGACATCTCTTTACCTCGCCACGCCCATCATGCCGCTGCTAGCGAGTCTGTTTTTTTTAAAGTTGAAGTATGTCCGCAACTATTCTGAAACCCTCAAGAACAGCGCCGTTCATCTACGCGCCATGGCTGAAGGGCCGGCCAACCACTACTTCCGCGACATTGCTGGTCTGGTCAAGGCCATACCCAATGACATAGAAGGCTCCTGTGTTCAGTGCGGCAACTGCTGTATGGATCGACGATGCCTGTTTCTGGAACCCCTTGCCGACGGGAAGTTCAACTGCGGCATCTATGGGTCGGTGTGGCGGCGCTTCTCAAACTGCGGGTCTTTTCCGATCAATCGCAATGACATCG
>JANOLC010000040.1:0-3743 GCA_031419575.1 Burkholderiales bacterium
GTGGCAATTGCCACACCACGCCACTTACCTGTGGACGTTGCCAATGTTCCATTGCAACGGCTGGTGCTTTCCGTGGACGATGGCCTTGATTGCGGGTACCAGTGTGTTCTTGCGTCGGGTTGACCCCGCACTGATCTTCCCGTTGATTCGTGAGCACCACATCACCCACATGTGCGGCGCACCGATTGTCTACAGCATGCTGATCAATGCGCCAGTGGCTTTGCGTGAGGGCATCACCCATACCGTGAACGGCCTGATTGCCGGTGCCGCGCCACCCGCGGCGGTGATTGAAGGCTGTGAGAGCGCAGGCATCGATCTGACGCACGTCTATGGCCTGACTGAGGTGTATGGCCCGGCGGCGGTGTGTGCCAAACAAAAGTCTTGGTCAGTACTGCCGTTGGAGGAGCGTGCCCGTCTCAACGGCCGCCAGGGTGTGCCGTACCCTTTGCAGCAAGCCGTAACCGTGCTGGACCCGGAAACCATGAAGCCGGTGCCTGCCGATGGCGAGACCATGGGCGAAATATTTTTTCGAGGCAACGTGGTGATGAAGGGTTACCTGAAGAACCCAACCGCCACCGAAGAGGCCTTTGCAGGTGGCTGGTTTCACACGGGTGACCTGGCCGTGATGTACCCGGATGGATACGTCAAGATCAAAGACCGCAGCAAGGACATCATCATCTCGGGTGGCGAAAACATCTCGTCCATAGAAGTGGAAGATGCCTTGCACCGCCACCCTGCCGTGATGTTGGCCGCTGTGGTGGCGCAACCTGACGGCAAGTGGGGCGAAGTGCCTTGTGCGTTTGTAGAGCTCAAGCCCGGTGCCACAGCCACTGAGCTTGAGATCATCGAATTTTGCCGAAACCTGCTGGCACGCTTCAAAGTGCCCAAGCGCATTGTGTTCACTGCGCTCCCCAAAACATCGACCGGCAAGATTCAGAAATTCATGCTGCGCGACCAGGTCAAGTCATCTACGGCTATTGAATGAACGCAACTGCCGGAATCTCCCAATAGGAACCCCCATGTCCAGTGACATCATTCTTCAAACCAAGGCGCTGACCAAAGAGTTTTTGGGCTTTAAAGCGGTCTCAGACGTTGACTTGCAGATTCGGCGGGGCAGCATTCACGCCTTGATCGGCCCCAATGGGGCGGGCAAGACCACGGTGTTCAACCTGCTGACCAAGTTTCACCAGTCATCGTCGGGGACGATTCAGTTCAACGGCATTGATATCACCCGAGAGAGCCAGGTGCAGGTTGCCCGCCGGGGCATGATCCGGTCGTTTCAGATATCAGCCACTTTCTCGCACCTCACGGCTATGGAAAACGTACGTGTGGCCTTGCAGCGCAAGCGGGGTGATTCGTTCAATTTTTGGTCGTCCGAAAAGCGCTTGAATGTGCTTAACGAGCAGGCCATGGCCTTGCTGGAGTCAGTGGACTTGGCAAGTTTTGCGCAGACCGTCGCGGTTGAAATGCCCTATGGCCGCAAGCGCGCGCTGGAAATCGCCACCACCCTGGCGCTTGACCCCGAGCTGATGTTGCTGGATGAGCCCACCCAGGGCATGGGCCATGAAGACGTGGGCCGTGTGGTGGAGCTAATTCGCAAGGTGTCCAAGAACCGCACCATTTTGATGGTGGAACACAACCTGTCGGTGGTCGAAACCTTGTGTGACCGGTTGACCGTGTTGCAACGCGGCAGCGTACTGGCCGAGGGCGATTACGCGACGGTCTCCAAAGACCCACGAGTTCTGGAAGCCTATGTAGGAGTTGAAGCATGAGCAACGCGTTAAACCCCAGCGGCGAGATGCTGCGCGTGACCGGCCTGCACGCCTTTTATGGCGAGTCGCACATTCTTCATGGCGTTGACCTTCGGGTGAACCGGGGTGAGCTGGTGACCCTGCTGGGCCGCAATGGGTCGGGCCGGTCAACCACCCTTAAAGCGATCTTGGGGTTGGTGGGGCGGCGCACCGGCTCCATCATGTTCAACGGGACTGAGATCACGGGCATGGCTCCGCACCACATTGCGCGGCTGGGTGTGGGATATTGCCCGGAAGAGCGCGGTATTTTTGCTGGGCTGTCCACCGAAGAAAACTTGATGCTGCCGCCTGTGGTGGCCAGTGGCGGCATGACGCTGGAAGAAATCTACGCCATATTCCCCAACCTTCATGAGCGGCGCAACAGCCCCGGCACACGTCTGTCTGGCGGTGAGCAGCAGATGCTGGCGATGGCCCGCATTTTGCGCACCGGGGCCAAGGTGTTGCTGCTTGACGAGATCACCGAAGGGCTGGCCCCCGTCATTGTGAAGAAGCTGGGTGAAGTCATTCGCCTGCTCAAGACACGAGGGTACACCATCGTGCTGGTGGAGCAGAACTTCCGCTTTGCCGCGCCGCTGGCTGACCGCCACTACGTGCTGGAACACGGCCACGTGATCATGACCGTGCAGCCCCATGAGCTGGCGGCTAAGACCGATGAGCTGCATGAGTTGCTGGGAGTTTGACGGAGTTATCCGTTCTTGTCCCGACCCTATCGCCCACTTTTTTTATCAACTTTTAACCAGGAACCACACCATGAAACTCAAACAAATCGCCCAGGCGGTAAGTCTTTCCCTTCTCGTAGCAGGTGCTGCACAAGCGCAAATATCAGATGGCGTCGTCAAAATTGGCGTGCTGACCGACTTGTCTGGCCTCTACTCTGATGTGGCTGGCACCGGCGCTGTTATTGCCACCAAGATGGCCGTTGACGACTTTTTGGCCAATGAAAAGCCCACCTTCAAAATTGAAATGGTCTCAGCGGACCACCAAAACAAAGGCGACATCGCCGCCAACAAAGCCCGTGAATGGTTTGAAAAAGACAAGGTTGACATGGTCACCGAATTGGTCACTACATCAGTAGGCCTGGCGGTGCAAAAAATTGCCAAAGAAAAGAACAAGATTGCCTTGATTTCAGGTGCCGCATCGACTGCCATCACCAATGAGAGCTGCAATGACGTGACCGTGCATTGGACCTATGACACCTACGCAGTGGCCAACGGCACGGCCAAAGCAGTCACCCAAGGTGGCGGCAAAAAGTGGTTCTTTTTAACGGCTGACTATGCCTTTGGTCATGCGCTGGAAAAAGATGCCGGTGATGTCGTCAAAGCCAATGGAGGCGAAGTGCTCGGCGCGGTGCGTCACCCGTTCCCCGGCAGTGACTTTTCGTCATTCTTGCTGAAGGCCCAATCGTCAGGTGCGCAAATCATTGGCCTGGCCAATGCCGGTGGCGACACCATCAACTCCATCAAGCAAGCGGCCGAGTTTGGCATCACGCCCAAGCAATCACTGGCGGGCTTGCTGATGTTCATCACCGATGTGCATTCGCTGGGTCTTAAAAATACCCAAAACATGTTCTTGACCGAAGGTTTTTACTGGGACTTGAATGAAGAAACCCGTGCTTGGTCCAAGCGCTTCTTTGCCCAGCACAAGCGCATGCCCACCATGGTGCAAGCCGGCCAGTATTCGTCCACCATGCATTACCTCAAAGCGGTCAAAGCTATCAACAGCGATGACACGGCCAAGGTCATGACGCAAATGAAGAAGACACCCGTCAATGACTTTTTTGCCAAGAACGGCAAGATCCGTGACGATGGCCGCATGGTGCATGACATGTACCTGCTGCAAGTCAAGAAGCCTGCCGAGTCCAAAACTCCTTGGGACTACTACAACGTGAAGGCCACCATTCCGGCGGCCGAGGCCTTCCAGCCTTTGTCGGCC
>JANOLC010000041.1:0-8526 GCA_031419575.1 Burkholderiales bacterium
AAAACAGGTCTTCAGCACGGCCTGCACTTGAGCGGTGGTTTCCGGTAGCACTACCATCAGCGGGCGTTGGCGGTAGGCGGTCAGCCCATCACACTCATAAGGCACGGTGTCCTCCGCGTGCCAAAGAATGGAATGTTTAGCCAAATGGGGCTCAAGTCCCCGCAGAATTTGATGAGTTAGCTCTGCTTTTTGTAGCGCTTCTTGCTGTGAATGAGTAACGGGTGCGTTCATGCGGGGGTACTCCAGGAGGCAATTTTTGCTACTGTACGACAGTCTGCCCAACCCCGCTCTAGCCCATTCAACGCAACCCCGCTGGGTACAATCGCGCCCAATTGTTTTTGCCTGACTGTTTTAGGGGTGCTACCTTGTCCGACCGTTCCCAAGTGCTGCTGCAATACCTCTTGCCCAAGCAGGCGCTCACAGCATTTGGCGGGCATATTGCGTCGGCCCAGGCGGGTGCGCTCACCACCCGGCTGATCAACTGGTTTGTCGGCAAGTACGGCGTAAATATGGCGGAGGCCGCCAACCCAGACACAGCCAGCTACACCAGCTTCAACGAGTTTTTTACCCGCCCCTTGAAAGAAGGCGCACGCCCGCTGGCCCAGGCGGACTTGATTTGCCCGGTGGATGGAGCCCTCAGCCAGTTTGGCACGATTGAAAGCGACCAGATTTTTCAGGCCAAAGGCCACAGTTATTCCACCACCGCGCTTGTGGGTGGCGACGCGGTGTTGGCCCGGCAATTTGAGGATGGCAGCTTTGCCACGCTGTATTTGAGCCCGCGTGACTACCACCGCATCCACATGCCGTGTGCTGGTCGCTTGCTGCGAATGATTTATGTGCCGGGGGACTTGTTTTCAGTCAACCCCGTCACGGCGCGCGGCGTGCCGGGGCTGTTTGCGCGTAACGAGCGGGTAGTGTGCGTGTTTGAGTCGGCTGACCGCAGCCCGTTTGTGCTGGTGCTGGTGGGTGCCACCATCGTCGGCAGCATGTCCACCGTGTGGCACGGCGTGGTCAACCCACCGCGTGGCGGCGTGGTACGTGAGTGGTCTTATACGGATCAAAACATCAGCTTCAAGCAGGGTGATGAGATGGGGCGGTTTTTGCTGGGGTCTACGGTGGTGGTGGTGTTCCCCAAGGCGGCTGACGGCAAATTGTTTCGGTTCAACCCGGCTTGGGTTCCTGCGGGCGCTGTGCAGTTGGGTCAGGTGATGGCGAATGTTGGCTGATATTTTTTTGAAAACTGAATTTGCAGTGGCACTCACTTTGACATTTCCAGTTGTGATTGAGGCTGGTTTGCAGTTATCAGGATGAGCGATCAATAAGCTGGCATCATTGAATTCTGACTTCGCATCATTTCGCGTTCTTGCGCATCACCTGGTTATTGGAGAATCCATGGCAAAAACTGACTTCAAGATGGACAACCACTGGTTGCCTTTTACCCCCAACCGCAGCTTCAAGCTGGACCCGCGCGTGTTTGTGGCGGCGGATGGGATGTACTTCACCACGCACGATGGCAAACAGGTCCTTGACGGCATCTCAAGCCTGTGGTGCGTGACCGCGGGGCACAACCGAAAGCCGATCAACGAGGCCATCAAGAAGCAGCTGGACACGCTGGATTACGCCACGGCATTCCAGGCCAGCAATGACCGTGCTTTTCAGGCGGCCGAGATGATTGCTGATCTGGCACCGGGCGACCTCAACAAGGTGCTGTTTTGCAATTCGGGTTCCGAAGCGGCTGACACGGCCATGAAGGTAGCGCTGGCTTACCACCGTGCGCGCGGCGACGGTCATCGCAACATGTTCATTGGCCGCGAGCGGGGCTACCACGGCGTGGGGTTTGGCGGCATGAGCGTGGGCGGTATTCCGGCCAATCGCAAAATGTTTGGCACGGCACTGCTTCCCCGGGTGGACCATTTGCGGTTCATCCATGACCCGGTGAATCACGCGTATATCCACGGCACTGAACCCGTGTGGCAGGAGGACCTCTTGCTGGAGCTGGAAAACCGCATCCTGCCCCTGCATGACCCCAGCAACATTGCCGCCGTGATTGTGGAGCCCGTGGCGGGCAGCGCGGGCTGGTACTTGCCGCCGCAGGGCTACTTGAAACGCTTGAGAGAGATTTGCGACAAGCACGGCATTCTGCTGATTTTTGACGAGGTCATCACCGGCTTTGGCCGTTTGGGCACCAACTTTGCCGCTGACTTCTACGGCGTGGTGCCCGACATGCTGACATTTGCCAAAGGTGTGAGCAACGGCGTGATTCCGCTGGGCGGCGTGATCTGCCGAGACCACCTTTACAACACCATGATGGCTGCCAACGAGAAGAGCCCGGAACACGCGATCGAGTTCTTCCATGGCTACACCTATTCCGGCCACCCGGTGGCGTGCGCTGCTGCGGTCGCGACCCTCAACCTGTTCAGGCAAGAAAACCTGTTTGCCCGCGCGGGCGAGATGGGCGTGGTGCTGGGCGATGCCATGCACGTGGCACTCAAGGGTCTGCCCACCGTGACGGGCATTCGCACCATGGGCCTGGCCGGTGCCGTGGAGTTGGCCTCTATTGCCGGGCTGCCCGGAAAACGCGCGTTTGACATCTTCATGACCTGTTATCACAAGGGCGTGCTGGTGCGCCCAGCGGGCGAAAGCCTGGTGCTGGCACCGCCCTTCATCGTCGAGAAATCCCACATCGACCAGATGGTAGGCACGCTGGCGGCCGCGATCAAGCAGCACGCTTGATGCAGTGATCCAAGGCCAACATGAGTGCAACCGAGCCCAATTCAAACCCTGACTCAAACGTAAACCCAAACCCAAACATTGATTCAGACGCCGGCTGGCATGACGTCGCCGCGCGCGACCATCTGGACGCGGATTTTCCGCTTGGGGTTGAGGTCAACGGCCAAAAGGTGGGTGTCTTTTTGTTGGGTGATCAGGTACACGCACTGGAAGATGTTTGTCCCCATGCCTTTGCGCTGCTGTCGCAAGGGTTTCAGGAGGATGGCGTGATCGAATGCCCGCTGCACGCGGCGCGGTTTGAAGTTGCAACCGGCAAATGCCTGAGCGAGATTGGGCAACGCGATATTCATTGCTACCCGGTGCGTGTGCAGGCGGGCCGGGTGGCGATCCAGATTCCGGTGGTTCCGGTGGTTATGGCGTCCTGAGCGTTGAACTTAAACCTGCGCAGTAGTCCTTGGGCTGCGCGGGAAGAGTCGGCCATACTGAATCGAAGGCGATTGAGGGGTCAAATTGTTTTTGAAGCACCTCAGATCCGTCAGCCTCCAATCGCACCGCTGTCACCGTCAGAGAAGTTGGCAAATGCTGCGGCACCCCCAACTGCTTGTCCACATGGCCGCTACCCGCCAGCAGCACCACGGTTTTGCCGGGCTGAACGGCGTTGACGATGCCCTGGGCCATGGCGACATCGCGGGCGATCTGGATGCGCGTCATAGGGGTGACCTGGCTCTCGGGCAGCAAGTTGCAGTGGCCGTTTCGGATGAGTTGCTGCTGGGCTTTGAGCGAGGGACCGCTGAGCCGGGTGTCGAATGACGCCTCGCGCATGATCTCCCTCATCTGGCTGCGCGGCAGATTGGCCCCTATCACGGGGACCCCTGCGCGCACCGCCGCCATGATGGCGGGCTGGTAGGCGGCCCAGCTCCAGGCCCGGTCGTCCCAGTTCAGCGCGCTGCGCACATCAGGCTCGCTGAGTCGTTGGGGGTCGCCGGGATCGGGGTCGCCGCGCGCCAATCTGGCTTGGCTGTCTTCACTGCGCCAGCCCTGCGTGGTGCTGCCTTGCACCGTCATTTCCAGCACTAGAGCGGCCAGCTCGCCGCGGGCGGCCAGGGCTTCGACCACTTCGCGGTGGATGCGCTGGTGGTCCGGGTTGTCGTGGGTTTCGCCCAGCAACAAGGCGTCCGCAGGTAACAGGGTTTGCAGGCGGCTGACGGTGAGTGCGCCGGAATCTCGCGGGGGTGGAAAGGCACATCCAGCCAGAACAGCCAGCGTGACCAGCGCGACTCCACTCTTCAGTCGGGTGAGCGGTTGCGCCATGGCCTGGCAGGGGGGTTAGTGAACCACCACCGGGTTTTGCGCCAGCTCGGCGTATTGCTCCAGCGTGTCTTCCACTTCCTCCTGCGTGGGGGTTTTGAGCTGCCAGGCCGAAATGTGCTGCTGAAACAGCTCGGCCCACGAGCCGTCCAGGTACACCTCTTTGCCGGCGCGCTTGTCCACAATCTCGAAGCCGTGGCGGGCCAGAGTGGGGATGACGCGTTCGCCTACGGCGGCATCGCTTTCAAGGCGGGGCAGAACGTTCGCCGCGGTGGGGTTGGCCAGCATATGCGTCACGGAGTAGGTTTCAGAGTCGTAAAGCGTGTGCATGGTGGGGTGTTCGGTTGGAGGCAAGAAAAAAGGTATCCGGGTTTCTGGTGATTAGATAGATGCACTCAAGACAAATTCAAGTGAGTAATTGCAAGGGTAGCAGGGTTTGGGCAGGCATCCCCATCACGGGGCTTCGGTAGCGCGCCAGACCTGATCCACAAAATCGCCATTGCGTTCCGTCAGCTTGATGCGCACGGGCAGGTAGCCCAGCGAGGGAGCCAGCCACAGCTCGGCCTTTTGGTCGAACTCGCGCTGGGTGCCGCGTGACAGCTTGATGGCGGCAATATCCCCACCGGGCAGGGTCAGTTTTTCGTCGCCCTCGATGGTGATTACCCAGAACTCTGGCGCGCGTGGGCCAATGGTCTCAAAGCTGATTTGTGTGCCCGCCGGGTATTTCTCGGGCGCACCGCCCAGCATGGCACCCAGTTGCACAAACACGCTGAGCTGGTCTTGCATGCCGGGCAGCAGGGGCACATCGGGCGTGTTGGCGCTGAAGGTCACGCGCTGTTTGACGCGGTCAAAGTGGGCGGCCACCTCGGAGCGGTATTTGTCGGAGAAGCGCATCGGCATCAAGCCGTCAGCCGTCAGCCGCCCGGTGCTGGTGCGTACCCGTGAGCCGATCAAAAAGGCGCTGACTTCCAGCTGCGCCTCGTAGGTTTCGCCATCCTGCCGCCACAGCAATTCGGCGCGTGCGTGGTAGTTCAGTTTGTCTTTGGTGCCTTCCACGTTGTACTTCAGACGCATCGAGCCGGGCACGGTGTAGGCGGTGGTTGGCGCGGACGGGGCCGATGCTGGCCGACTGGCGAGGGGCAGAGCGTCAGGCGCGGCGGTTGGCGCTAGGGATGGGGCACTGGCGGCGGGCGTGGGTGATTCGGTTGACGTGGCGGCCGGTGGAGTGACCAGATCAACATGATCAGGCGCTACTGAATTTGTAGCTAACTTATCATATTCGGCGAGGACTTCAGGCACATTTTGCTTGCTAATGTCTCGGGAAGGCCGTTTGGGCAACGGTTTTGCCCGAGGTGTTGGCGCCTGGGCAACTTGGCTGTCGGGTGCCGACGGGTTGGGGGCCGCAGCTGGGTTCAACACAATGGCGCGCGTGGTGAATGGCATGGCGCGGCTGGGGGAGGTTACCAGCGTGGCGGCCGTGCCTTGCAACACCACCAAGTGAACAACCAGCACCAGCACGGTCAAGGTGATCAGCACCTTGCGCGGCACACCCGCCGAGCGACCGGGCGCTGTAGCCGAAGGCATCATGCCAAGCCTTTGGCGAGGGGTGGGGCGGCATAGTGCTCTGCGCCCAGGTCCGCCGACAACTGCCGTGCTGCCGCCATCAACGACGTGGCGACCGAGCCGTGCCAATCGGCATCAAATGACGGGGCTGATCCCAGTGCCACCAGCCCCAGCACCATGTGGCCATCGCAGTCAAACACCGGCGCACAAAACCCGCTGATACCGGGCAGCAAAGTGTCCACCACCCGGGCCAGGCCGCGCTGCCGCACCTCGTTCAGCAAGGCCTCCAGCGCCAGCGGCGTGCCCGGCAAATCAGTACGGCCTTGCGCTTGTGCGCGCACCAGCTCGGCGTGCAACATGGGGGCGATGGCCTCGCGTGACACGTGCGCGGCAAAACAACGCCCGGTCGCGCTCGACTGTAGCGGCATCACATCACCCAGGCGCAAATTCACATTAACGGCCTGTGGCGACTCCTCCCAGTGGACGATGGTGGGGCCGTGATTGCCCCACACGGCCAGCGCCAGCGTCTGGTCAATTTGCAAGCCCAGCAAACCAATGCGCGCGCGCGCCAGCTTGACGGCATTCAGCTTGGACAATGCCGACAAGCCCAGTTTGAGTGCCGCCGGCCCCAAGTCATAAAACGTGGTGGACGCGTCTTGCACCACCAGCCCCATGCGTTGAAAACTCACCAGATAGCGGTGCGCTTTGGCCGCGCTCATATGGGCGGCTGCAGCCAGATTACGCAGCATCATCGGGCCGGTTGATCGGGCCAGCACGTCCAGCAACGCAAAACCTACCTCGACCGACTGGATGCCGACGCGGGCTTTGGTTTCAGGGCTGTATGGCTTGGACGGCATGGACGGCACGGGGGGTTAGACAAGAGTAGCGTGGACGATGATTCGTAAAATGAGTTTAACAACGCGCCCTGCTTTGGCTTGGGTTGCGTACCTCATTGACCTGACAGGAGCTTATCCCCCATGAAACTCGCCACCTACCAAGACGGCTCACGCGACGGCCAACTGATCGTTGTCTCCCGCGACTTGCAGACGGCGCATTACGCCACCGGCATTGCCGACAAACTGCAGCAAGTGCTCGACGACTGGAATTTCATCTCCCCCCAGTTGCAGGACTTGTACGACACACTGAACTACGGCAAGGCGCGCCATGCGTTTGCGTTCGATGCCAAGATGTGCATGGCCCCGCTACCCCGCGCCTACCAGTGGGCCGATGGCTCGGCCTACATCAACCACGTGGAGCTGGTGCGCCTGGCGCGCAACTCCGAGGTGCCCGCCAACTACTACACAGAGCCGCTGATGTACCAGGGCGGTAGCGACGACTTTTTGGGCGCACGCCAGGAAGCGAAATTTGTGACCGAGGCGCACGGCATTGACTTTGAAGCTGAAGTGGCCGTCATCACCGGCGACCTGCCCATGGGCTGCACGCCTGAGCGCGCGCTGGACGGCATTCGCCTGGTGATGCTGGCCAACGACTGGAGCCTGCGCCACTTGATTCCCGACGAGCTGGCCAAGAGTTTTGGTTTTCTGCAAAGCAAACCCGCCACGGCCTTCAGCCCGGTGGCCGTGACGCTGGATGAATTTGCCGTGGGGGGTGACCACGCCGGGGCCAGTGCCGGGAAGAGTGCCTGGGACAAAGGCCGTCTGAATCTCACCGTGCAAAGCCAGTGGAACGGCCGCACCGTGGGCCTGTGCGATGCGGGCGAGGAAATGACCTTTCACTTCGGCCAGCTCATCGCTCACCTGTGCAAAACCCGCAACGTGCGCGCTGGCAGCATCATCGGCAGCGGCACGGTCAGCAACCGCGCGGCAGAGGTCAACGGAAAAAAAGAATGGACCAAGGGCTACAGCTGCATCGCCGAGAAACGCGCGATTGAGACCATCCAGAGTGGCAAGCCGGTCACCGGCTACATGAAGTTTGGCGACACCATCCGCGTCGAGGTCAAGGGCCGTGATGGCCAGAGCGTGTTTGGCGCGATTGAGCAGACGGTGGTGGAGCAGGGGTGACAAATTCCAGACTGGGTTAGGCCTGCCCCAGCTGCCCGGCAAACGTTTTGAACCCGCGCAGCAGCATCTCCACCGACACGGCCACCAAAATCAGCCCCATCAGGCGTTCGACGGCCACCACAAAACGCTCACCCAGCACACGCTGAATGCGCTCGGCCAGTACCAGCACAATGGCACCGACCACCATGGTCACGCTCAATGCGGCAATCCATTCCCAGCGCCGCTCGGGGGCTTGACTCACCAAAAGCAACACGGTGGCCAGGGCTGACGGCCCGGCGATAGCGGGAATGGCGAGTGGAACAATCAGTGGTTCGGTGGCCTCAATCTTGGCATCCTGGGGCTGCTCGGGTGGCGGGAAAATCATCCGCAAAGCAATCAGAAACAGAATCACGCCCCCGGCAATCTGCAGCGCCAGTGCACTCAAATTCATGACTCGCAAAAACCCCTCGCCCATGAACATGAAGGCCAGCAGCACGAAGAAAGCGATGGACACCTCCCGCAAAATCACCCAGGGGCGGCGTTTTTGCGAGACGTGCCTCAAAGCGTTGGCAAAGATGGGAATATTGCCAAATGGGTCGGTGATCAGGATCAGCAGAATGGTGGCAGATAAGAAGTCGTAATGCATGGCGCGGGCGTGTGGAGGGGCATATCGAGAGAGCAATTTTCCGCATCAGGATAGCAGGGCCGCGCCTCCCAAAATTGGCCCTGTACTCACCCCCGCACCACAATCTCAAACCACGCAGCCAGCAGTTCTTCAACCCGCCTGTATGGATTAAGCTTGCCGTCTGACTTCCCCACACCAAACCACATCACCAGCCCTATGGACTACACCCGCTACCAAACCCTGCACATCACCCGCCGAGGCATTGACGACTCGGTGCTGGATATCCAGATGCGTGCCGAT
>JANOLC010000042.1:0-2106 GCA_031419575.1 Burkholderiales bacterium
CAAAACTAGCCCGATAATATAGGGTTGCGCTTTTGCTTTTTGTCTTTTTTGACTGACCGGCACCCTAGCTGCTCAGCCCCACATGATTACTCTGAAAAATATTACCCTGCGCCGCAGCGCCAAAGTGCTGCTGGGCGACGCCAACCTGACTATCAACCCCGGAGAAAAACTCGGTTTAGTCGGGCGCAATGGCGCTGGCAAATCTACATTGTTTGGCCTGCTTAACGGCTCGCTGCATGAAGATGCTGGCGACTACTACATGCCCACGCAGTGGCGCATGTCGCAAGTTGAGCAAAATATGCCCGAAACAGACGAAACCGCTACCGAATACGTAGTGCGAGGCGATACCCGCTTAAACGAGCTGCGCCAGCAGCTAGAAAAAGCCGAAGCCGCCCACGCGCTAGACCCCGACGACATGGATGCTGGCATGGACATAGCCCACGCCTACACCGACCTGGCCGACGCTGGCGACCATGACGCTATTCCTCGCGCGCAAGCTTTGATCTTAGGCCTGGGCTTTCAAAGCCACGAGCTAGAGCAGCCCGTCAACAGCTTCTCAGGCGGCTGGCGCATGCGCCTGCAGTTGGCCCGTGCGCTGATGTGCCCCAGCGACCTGCTGCTGCTAGACGAGCCCACTAACCACCTAGACCTAGATGCGCTGGTGTGGCTGGAAGCCTGGCTCAAGCGCTATGAAGGCACGATGGTTGTCATCAGCCACGATCGTGAGTTTCTGGATGCCGTCACCAATGTCACCTTGCACATCGACGCGGGCAAACTGGTGCGTTACGGCGGCAACTACAGCAAGTTTGAGGACATGCGCGCCGAACAGATGAGCTTGCAGCAAAACGCCTTTGCCAAGCAACAGGACAAGATCGCCCATCTGCAAAAGTTCATTGCGCGCTTCAAGGCCAAGGCCAGCAAGGCCAAGCAGGCGCAAAGCCGGGTCAAGGCGCTGGACCGCATGGAGAAGATTGCGCCTCTGTTGGCTGATGCGGACTTCACCTTTGAATTCAAGGAGCCCGCCAACCTGCCCAACCCAATGTTGTCCATGCAGGGTGTGAGTTTTGGGTACCCCGCACCGGAAGGTTCGCCCGAGGGCACGCCACCCACAGTGATCGTCAACAACGTCAGCCGCTCAGTGCTGGCCGGTCAGCGAATTGGCATTTTGGGGGCCAACGGCCAGGGTAAATCGACTCTGGTAAAAACCGTGGCGCGTGACTTGCAGGCCATTGGCGGTGAAGTCACCGAGGGCAAGGGCCTGAACATTGGCTACTTTGCCCAGCAGGAGCTTGACGTGTTGCGCCCGGCCGATACCCCGCTGGAGCACATGATTCGATTAGTCAAAGAGCTAACCGCAATGGGCAAGATTGCCGGTCAAGCGACCCGGGAACAAGATCTTCGCAGTTTCCTGGGCACCTTCAACTTTGGTGGCGACATGGTCAAGCAGGCCGTGGGCAGCATGAGTGGGGGCGAAAAGGCCCGACTGGTGCTGTGCATGATCGTGTGGCAGCGCCCCAATCTGCTGCTGCTCGATGAACCCACTAATCACCTCGATTTGGCAACGCGCGAAGCACTGGCGATGGCTCTCAACGAATTTGAAGGCACTGTGATGCTGGTCAGCCACGACCGCGCCCTGCTGCGCTCCGTGTGCGACGAATTCTGGATGGTGTCGCGTGGCGGCGTCGCTCCGTTTGACGGAGACCTTGACGATTACCAGCGCTACTTGCTGGACGAAGCCAAACGCCAGCGCGAAGCCATCAAAGAGGCCACCAGTTCCGCGGCTAAAGCGCAGACCAAAGCCCTCAAGGCTGAGGCTACCGCCCACACCATCGCTCAACAAAATAAGGCAGAGCAACGTCACTCGTCAGGTGGCAAGCCTGCCGCAGGGGCCGCAAAATCCAAATCACCCAAGCGCGAGCTGGAACTGGTCGAGGTGCGAATGGCTGTGTTGAACGGCGAAGGTGCAGCCCTGGAAGTTCGCTTGGCTGCGTCGCCACTGCCCTCGGAAATAGCCGAGATCGGCAAACGCATCACCATCGTCAACGATGAGCTGAAAACATTGGAAGATCAATGGCTGGAGTTGTCGGCGCAGATGGAGACGGTGTA
>JANOLC010000043.1:0-4505 GCA_031419575.1 Burkholderiales bacterium
CCACAAGAAGTGATCTAGTGGATGAAGCGCTGATCGCGTTTGAACTGCACATTGGCCTGTTTCATGACCTTGCTCTTCGTTGTGGGCTCTCCAACGCCCTGCCCCACCGCCTCTCAGCTAGCGCCACTGGGGGCTAGAACCGGTCCGTACAGCGCTCTGTCGCGTTGGGGTGAGCAACAGGGTTGCGAGGCGGTTTGAATTCAACAAATGGTGCCCGAGACCGGAATCGAACCGGTACGCCCGTTATTCACGAAGCGGCGGATTTTATGTCCGATGTGTCTACCTATTTCACCACTCGGGATTGGCGGTAACCTGCTTGTCGCCAGCGGGTGCCCCGGTGTGTTTGACGTTCTTCACGAAGGTGTCTGTCAGTGCCATATTGACCTCTTTGGCGGTATGTCGGCTGGCGGTATTTGCACATACCGCCAAAAGTACCGCTTTTTTGGCGGTATGTCATAGTAGCCAGTGAAACCCAGTGAGGCAATAAAAAACCCCTGTAGCTATAGAGCTAAGGGGTTTTGAGGGCTTTCGATACTGCCTGAAACTAACAAATGGTGCCCGAGACCGGAATCGAACCGGTACGCCCGTTATTCACGAAGCGGCGGATTTTAAGTCCGATGTGTCTACCTATTTCACCACTCGGGCCAAAAATACCGAACCAGCTTTTGAAGGCGCGACCCAAAGCCAAATTGGACCAGGCGGATGTGAAATTGAAATACACCCCCACCAGCCAAAGACTCAGGTCAATGCTACTTTTTCTGCTACTTTCCTACTCAAAAAAGTATAGCACCTCGAGGATGTATAGCTGCTTACTTGGGCAGTTTCGATTTCGGACCGCGGTGAAACCGTCAATTTGTACCCAAACCGCCAGTCACCCGTTGAGCATCAAGTCGATCACGGTATTCCTCGAGCAGGTTCTCAATTTCAACACGCTTGATGCCAGTAAAACGCTCCATGCGCAAGACCGAATCCATAGCACTTCGGTCGCGGCATTGGTCAATCAAATCGCGACCATGTTGGTAGAGCTTGACGTTTTTGGACTCGCAGCTGGCAACCTGCGCATCCCGCAAATTCAGTGTCGACAAGGCTTGCGATCTATCCGCATGGCTTTGAGTCAGCACGTTTTCAGTGCCAACCAGCTTTGTATTCAGCTCTGTGAAGCGTTTTTCCAAGTCAGTTTTTTGCGCTTGCAAGTTCGTCTTCTCGATCACTTCTGCATCCAGCGCCATTTGTAACTGCTGGCTTCTGCTGCTTTCGGATTTGACTTGGGTCTTCGCGCTACCCACCTGTTTCGTCAACTTTTCTTTGTCATCTTGCAAACTCGACTTTTCTTTCTCAACTGCGGCCAGTTTCTCTTCAAGTGAAGTTTTCTCTTGACGGATCTGCTGCAACTGCTGCTGAGAGCGGCGCAGTGCCTCACGCTCCCGCGTACCAGGCTTTTCCTGGCTGATGGTGGCAGTGCTCACCAGGGTCATTCCCACCAAGATAGCGAAATTCAACGCCATTGACCTGCGCATCAAAACTCTCCAATTTTGTACGGTTTACTCACAACAATTTCCATTTTTTGGCGATCAGGATTTGCTCCCATGCCCAACAAGAGTTTTGCCATCTCGGCACGCTTCAGATGATTCGCCCAATACAAAGGGGTCAGTCCATTGGCGTCTGGCAGGTCAGCCTCAACCTTTAACTGCAATAGCAAGTGCAGCATCTCTGGCAAATTTTCAGTGATGGCTACCACCAACAGGTTGTCGCCAGCACCATCCACTACGCGGGTATTGGCACCCGCCTCAATCAAAATTTTTGTAGCGGGCAATCGGTTGAGCTTGACGGCGTTCATCAGCGCTGAAGAACTGCCTTTGTCACCCGAGTTGACATCCGCGCCGTGGCGCAGGAGCAGCCTCACCATCGTCGTGTGGCCACGCAAAGCGGCGGCTGCTACCGGTGACATATCCCCACCCCGGCCATTGACTTCTGCGCCAGCCTTGATGAGTAGCCTCGCCGCTTCAGTGTCCCCCTCACGCGCGGCAAGCAACAATGGCGTTCGCCCGACTGAGTCTGCGGCGTTAACATGCGCACCCTGGCCCAGCAAAGACTTAATTCGTACAACATCGCCGGACCTGGAAGCCTCAAGAAGCTCCAAGTCAGATGCCATAGCAACCACAGGGCGAGGTGATTGCGCCTCGGACGTTAGCGCGACATAAACGCTGTCTGGCGTTCGAAATCGATCAATATCATTGGGCGTCAAAAAACCCAACTCCAACCGATCGCGATAGCCCTCCTCTATGGACGACGTCGTGCACCCACTGGCAAGCAGGATGACAACTGTCAACGCAATACGCGAACCCTGCACCGACCTAAAATTTTGCATTGAAAAACAGCTGAACCACGTCAACCGCCAGCGGCAGGCCGCTGATCTCATTGCTAGACATCCAACGGGCGCTCAACCAAGCGTTTTTGCCCAACCCATACTGAGCACCCAAGATGTAGCCTTTGTTGTTTGTTCCGCCCAAATGGAAATCTGAGTCCGTCAACGCGTCCAGTACGGCATCTCTTTCCAGATGACGATAGGCGAGGGACACTTGCCAATCATTCTTCAGCAACATATTGGTCATACCAACCGACACCTTCGCCACATAGCCGGTGGTTTCCGGCGCAACGGCAAACCCAGTGCGAGCCAAGACTTTCTCGCGCGTGAAGCCAACGTTTTTGACGTAATCACCGCTCAACACAACGTGTACCGGGTTGTAGAGATTCAGGTCTACCACACCGGTCAGGTTGAGTAACTGGTAATCACCAGCCAGACCAAAAAAGTCTGCTGACGTATTGGTAATCGGGTTGGTGATGTTGAACAGCGTATTGCCTTTTTGCCGGTTAAGCGCAGCTGTCACATTCAATGAGGTGTCCAGATTTGAGTTGCGCATGCCGCTAACATCGCGAAAGTCGTAATACGCCAAGCCCAACTTTGCCCGTGTCTTGTTGTCGGGTACCCATTCAACACCCACCTGCGCACCCAACAACCATTTGTCCTTGCCTTTCACCGAACTGGACTGCTCTACCTCCAACAACGGGAACGCGCCCAATGTTGCGAACGGACGCCACGTGCTGGTGGACTGATTGACTGGTTCAAGTTGAACAGCAACGCCTTCGAAATTCAGGTTGTCATTCCAGACCAAATCTGAACCAAACCATGGGTTTGGCAAACGCCCTGCTGAGGCCGTGACCCAAGGCAGAAAGTCGTCAGAATGTGCTTTTACGTAAGCCCGATCCAACGAGAAACCGTACTTGTTGCCAGACTGAGCCAACGTTTGGCCCAGCGTTTGGCTGGTGGAAACCGGGCTGGTGCTGCTGCCTGTTGTCAATCGTAAAACGGCGGAAACTTCGGGTGTAATCCGTGCGTTCAAGCCGAACCGGGCACGCATTGTCAGGCGGTCCCGGTTCTCAGTGGTGTTGCTAACGTTTTGGCCCTGCACCTGGTGGAATATCTCTGGCGCATTATTTTTGCTGAACATGTCGCCCTGGTAGCCCACCCGCAACTCACCCTCCAGCTTGAGCCGGTCTACCCACTCAGGGATGGCGTTGGCATCACCCCAACGTTCTACCTTGGCTTGCGCTACGACCTCTTCACGCACCTGATCCGCAATCTGTTTGCGCACCGCCTCGGGCACATACTGCACCCGCACAACGGCGGCATCCGCCTTTTTCTGTGCGGCCACTGTCTCCATGGCCTTACCCTCCGCCTGCTTCACCAGTTGGTCGGCTTTATCTTGGTTAAGAACACCCTGCAGAACCAAAATCTGGATCAAGTTCAGCGTGGTTTGCCTCAGTGTCTCCAAGTCGGTGCGTTCGTCTGCCAGTACTGGCAGCGGTGCGAACGAACCAAATGCCATCATCATGGCGACGGTCAGCGCCTTTAGGCGAACCGGTTCATTGAGTTGGTGCAAAAGTTTACTCATAAATCATCTCGTTAAAACTCACATTCAAAACTTACACATCACCTAGCGCTGATGCGCAACTTAATGGGTTGTGGCATGTCCACTGGCGCGCCTTCGCGAAGCGGTGGCAGATTAAACAGGGCCGCCTTCACAGCCGCATCCAAATCCGGGTGGTCACTTGGCGCAGCCAATTCGACACGGGTAACAGCACCAGTGGCGTTGACCCATACGTTTACGTTGATACGGTAGTCCGTCGCCTCCCGCAGCTTTTTGTCTTTGAAGACGGCTTCCAGGATTCGCTCCTTCATCAAAGCGCCATACCAAGCGAATCGATTGCCTCCCCCACCCCCACCGCCGATCAAGTCCGAACCACCCTTTTTCCCAACCAAACCAAACGAATCCCCACTCCCGCTGCCCTTGGCATCCACACCCAAATCCGGGCCCGGTGGAGGCGCATCTGGGGGTTTGTCCGGCTGTTGATCCGGTTTAGGCACATCCACCTTTTCCTGAATCGCTTCCTTGGGTGGAACCACCTTTGGAGGTTCCACTTTGGGCGGGGGCGGTGGTGGTGGC
>JANOLC010000044.1:0-13803 GCA_031419575.1 Burkholderiales bacterium
CCACCAGACAGCTCATGCGGGCGGCGCTGCAACAGGGCTTGGTCCAGCGACACCATGTCCATCAACTCGCTGATTCGTTGATCGCGCTGCGCTCGTTCTGCGGTGTGGCGGGGCAAGCCAAAACCCACGTTGTCAGCCACGCTAAGGTGCGGGAATAACGCCCCGTCTTGCGGCACATAACCAATGCCGCGTTCATGCGCCGGCACAATGGCTTGACCATCGGCCAGCAACTGCCCACCCAGGCGAACCGTACCGGCATCAGGCGCTTCAAACCCGGCAATGATGCGCAACAAACTGGTTTTGCCAGAACCCGACGGCCCAACGATGGCGGTACGGCTACCCGCCTGCACGTTCAAATCAATCCCGTCCAGCGCCGTGACCAGTGCAGCGGCCGGGCCATAGGTTTTGCGCAAGCCGCGCAGTTCAAGTGAAGTCATCGTCCGGCGGCGCGTTTGGATTGAAGGTGGAGCAGCCAGGTCAAGGGCAGCGAGAGCAGCACCATGATCAGGGCATAAGGGGCGGCCCCGGCGTAATCAATTTCACTGGTGTGCGACCAGAAAGCTGTCGCCAGGGTTTGCGTGCCATTGGGCGACAGCAGCAAAGTGGCGGTGAGTTCATTGGTGATGGCCAGAAACACCATGGCAAAGCCCGAGGCTGCGCTGGGGGCGGCCAGCCGCAAAGTGACCTGCCAAAGCGACTGCAAAGGGGTGCGGCCCAGGCTGCGCGCGGCCTGCTCCAGCTCCAGCGGGGCCTGCGCAATACCGGCCCGCCAGTTAACGATGGCGCGTGGCAAGAACATCAGCACATAAGCCAGCAGCACGGTGAACACCGTTTGGTACAGCGGCAACGCCACCCGCACCGTGATAGTGACCAGCGCCAGCGCCACCACAATACCGGGCAAGGAACCCACCAAATAATTGCTGCCCTCCAGCACGCGCTGCAAGCGCCCTGGCGCACGAATCGACAACCAAGCCATAGGCACGGCGACCAGCGTGGTGAGCAGTGCACCGGCCAGCCCCAACATCAGAGACTGGCCCAGCGCAGCGCCCAATTCAGGCAAATTCCAAACCTTGGCGCCCCCGGCAACCAGCCAGCGCACCAGCGTGACCAGCGGCACGCCCAGTGACAAAAGTGCCACCGTAGCGGGCAAGACGAGGCACAGTGCGGTGTAGCGCCCCAACCGCGCGCCGACGGGCTGCCTGGCCGACCCGGTGCCCACCCGCGCATACCGTTCACGTCCGCGCGTGCCCGCTTCCAGCCCCAACAGAACAAAGCAACACACCACCAACACCCCTGCCAACATGTTGGCGGCCACGCCGTTGTAAGTGGACTGAAATTGATCCACGATGGCGGTAGTGAACGTGTCGAAGCGAATCATCACGTACAGGCCGTACTCAGCCAGCAAATGCAGCCCCACCAGCAGCGCCCCGCCCCAGATGGGCAAACGCAACTGCGGCAGTACGACACGCCGGAAAACGCCCCATGGGCTTTCACCCAGCGAGGCAGCCGCGTCTTCCATGCCGGGGTCAAGTCGGCGCAAGGCCGCGGCAATCGGCAAATACAAAAACGGAAAATACGCCAGCACCGATACCAGCACACCGCCAAACAGACCCTGCAAGCCCGGTGCCACGCTGATCCAGGCATAGCTGTGGACAAAAGCGGGCACGGCCAGCGGCGCAGCGGCCAACCAGGCCCAGGTGCGAGCCCCGGGCAGGTCACTGCGCTCGGTTAACCAGGCCAGCGCCACGGCCAGCACGGTACACAACGGCACGGTCAGCAGCACCAGCAAACCGGTATTGACCAGCAACTCCCCCACACGGGGGCGGAACACCAGCGCAACCACGGTGTCCCATCCCGTCTGAAACCCTACCCACACCACAAACCCCAAGGGCAGCAGCGCCACCAGAGAGACGGCCACCGCAGCCACCGCAAACCACGACAAGCGCGACACCCGCGACAACCGCTTCGCCTGGCGCTGGGTCAGGTGCGGCGTTGAGGGCAGCGTCGCCGTCGTCATGCTGTTTTAGAGTAGACCAGCCTGCGTCATCAGGTCAGTCACCTTTTTGTTGTTGAGCTTGCCAGGGTCCACTTTGGGTGATTTCAGTTCGGCCAACGGCACCAACTTGGGATTGGACGCAGCGCCCACGCCCACAGCATATTCAAATGAGTCACCTGTGCGCAGAATGTCTTGCCCGCCCTTGCCGGTGATCCACTTCAGAAAGGCCTCGGCCTGAGGCTTGTTTTTGCTGGATGCCAGCACGCCACCGCCCGAGATGCTGACAAAAGCACCCGGGTCTTCATTGCGGAAGTAATGGTGGGCGACCCGCTCAGTGTTTTCACCGCCTTTAGCCCGGTCACTGTAATAGTAGTAGTGATAGATGACGGCAGAGTCCACCTGACCAGCGTTGACGGCCTTCATGGCCACGCTGTTGCCCTTGTAGGCCGTAGCGTTTTCCTTCATACCCTTGAGCCAGGCCACCGTCGCCGCCTCGCCTTTAAGCTCCAGCATGGCGCTCACAATGGCCTGAAAATCAGGGCCGGATGGCGATGCCGACCAACGGCCTTTCCACGTGGGGCCGCTCAGGTCGAGTAGTGATTTAGGCAGCGTATCAGCCGTGAATTTGGCCTTGTTGTAGACAAAAACGGTTGCCCGCGCAGCAATTCCCACCCATCGACCATGGGGCGGGCGGTAATTAGCCGGCACTTGCTCCAGCGTGGCCGCGCTGAGTGGTGAAAACAGGCCTGCTCCATCAACCAACGCCATGGCGGGCGAGTTTTCCGTCAAAAAGACGTCCGCTGGCGAGGCCGCGCCCTCTTGCGCAATCTGGTTGGCCATTTCCATGTCGCCACCCCGGCGCATGGTGACCTTGATGCCGGTTTCTTTGGTGAACCCTTCAGCCCAGGCTTCAACCAGACTGGCGTGCTGGGCGTTGTACACCACAATGCTGCCCGGTGTAGCGCTTTGGGCCACCGCATTGAGGGCGACACCCGACAGCCCGAGGGACATGCCGAACGACATTCCCAGTGCCAAAACCGAACGGCGTTTCTTCAAAAAATTTACAGGTTTCATGGCTTCATCCTCACAAATCAATAGCGTGCTGAAGGTGACCAGTTTGGCTTGGGGTCACCCGACCCCGGCTATGCCGATCGGCATCGGCACCTACAACGAACACAAATAGAAACTATTTGCATTTAGATTTTAACGGATTGATGATCACCCCTGAATTGACATGGATCAGATAACCACAAGGTCAACCAGGGTCCGTGCAACCCTGCGTTCATTGGCAGGACTACTTCCCCGCATTGGGGAAAAACAACTGCTCCCCGCCAATTTTGTAGCTGGCGATCACCGCTTGCCCAGGCACTGAGACCACCCAATCCACAAATTTCTGCGCATCCGCCACTTTGATGTGCGGGTGCTTGGCGGGGTTGACAACCATCACGCCGTATTGATTGAACAGTTTGGTGTCGCCTTCCACCAGGACCGTCAGGTCACCCCGGTTTTTGAAGCTGAGCCAGGTACCCCGATCGGCCAGCACATAGGCACCGCTGCTGGATGCGATGTTGAGCGCAGGGCCCATGCCGCAACCGCATTCTTTGTAGCCGGTGCCTCTGCCGCCTGCGGCAACTCCACCCGCCGATACTGTGACACCCGCCATCGTCCAGTACCGTAACTCAGCAGCGTGGGTGCCACTTTTGTCGCCGCGCGAGATAAAGCCGGTGGAGCTGGTTGACAATTTTTTAAGCGCTTCAACGATGTCCTTGCCCCTGGTTTTGGCAGGGTCAGCCACCGGGCCAATCAGCACAAAATCGTTGTACATCACGGGGAAGCGCTTCACGGCAAAGCCATCGGCGACGATTTTTTCTTCAGCCGCCTGATCATGCACAAACAGCAGGTCAGCATCGCCCCGGCGGCCCATGTCCAGCGCCTGACCAGTGCCCAGTGCCACCACTTTGACGTCTAGGCCACTGACCTTTTTGAACTCAGGCAGCAAATAGGCAAACAGGCCTGATTGCTCGGTAGAGGTGGTGGACGCCATGGTGATGGTCTGTGCACTGACCCCGCTTGCCGCCGTGAGGGAGGCCATAGCAGCTACTAAAACCATAGCTAACAATCTATATGTTACGGGGACTACAGGTTCTTTTGATGTAAAAAATTTCGAAAACGAGGACTCTTGGATCATGCAAACTCTCCTTTGGTAAAAAAATGGGCGGCCGGGTAATGGGTCTGCAACAGCGAACCTTCAAAAAAATCAGCTACGGGCAAATCGGCCTGCACGCGGCCCTGTTCCAGGTAGATGACGCGGGTGGCCAGCCGCTTGACCTGGCCCAGGTTGTGGCTGGCAAAAATCAGCGTGATGGCCTGACTGCCCTGCGGATTGGCGGCGCCGGCCAATTCGGCCAGCAGCGCTTCCACCTCGCGCTTGGCGTGTGGGTCCAGGCTGGCGGTGGGCTCGTCCAACAGCAACACGTCTGGCTGCAACACCCAGGCCCGTGCCAGGGCCAGACGCTGTTGCTGCCCGCCCGACAAGGTTTTGGCACCGCGCTGCGCCAGCGCCGTCAAACCCACGCGCTCCAACGCGTCCATGGCCTGCGCGCTGGCCGCGGGCCAAGGCATACCGCGCAGCCACAGCCCCAGCGCCACGTTGTTGATACAAGACGAACGCATCATGTAGGGGCGCTGAAACAGCATGGCTTGGCGTTGCGCGGGCTGGCGTTCGGGATGTCGGGTGACGGTACCGCTGCTGGGTTGCATCAGCCCGTGCAGCAGACGCAACAAGGAGCTTTTGCCGCTGCCGTTAGAGCCAACCAGTGCCACCCGTTCACCCACCGCGATGCGCAGTGTGATGTCAGACAGGGCTGCGGGGCTGCGGGGGGTGTAGTGCAGGTGGGCATGGGTGATGGTGAGGACATCCCCCGTCCGTTCGTCCTGGTCCTGGGCTTGGCCAAGACCTGTCCTGAGTTTGTCGAGGACCCCTTCAACAAGCTCAGGGCGAACGGGATGCGTTGTGCCGTCCCCCGCCTCCGTCCGCTGCCGCCACCACTTCACCCCGGCGACTAACCCATTCAGAGCCAGCACCACAGCCATCAAAATCAGCCCCAACGCCAACGCCAGCGGCAAGTCGCCTTTGCTGGTTTCCAGGGCGATAGCCGTGGTCATCACGCGAGTGAAGCCGTCGATATTGCCGCCCACGATCATCACCGCGCCCACTTCAGAAATGGCCCGGCCAAACGAGGCGATCAGCACCGTGAGCAGCGCGTAGCGCTCATCCCACGCCAGCAGCAAGCTGCGCATCAACGGCGTGGCTCCCAACGACTGGATTTGCTCACCGTGGCGAATTTGGGCATCTTCCACACACTGGCGGGTAAGTGCGGTGACCACAGGCAGCACCAGCAGCGCCTGCGCCAGCACCATAGCTTTGAAGCTGAACAGCCAGCCCAAGAAACCCAGCGGGCCTGAACGTGACAACAGCAAATACACCACCAGCCCCACCACCACTGAGGGGATAGCCAAAAACGTGTTCAGCAACGCCAGCAGTGCATCGCGCCCCGCAAACCGCACCGCGCCCAGCCACGCACCAGCCACCAGCCCCACCGTGCAGGCCAGCACGCAGGCCATGGCGCTGACGGACAGGGAACGCCCCACAATGGCCAGCAAGGCGGGGTCGAACGACGTAATGAGGTGCAGCGCTGTAGCCGCGCTGTCGGTGAAAGTGGTCATATCAATAAGGATGCGTTGGCAATGCTTGGGCAAAGCTTCGGTTATGGTAGGCGACCCTTTAATACCCGAACATAGGCAACGCCGTGCATAGGCTTCAGTTTCACTACACCCTCTCCCGCGATGCCAGCCCCGCCCTGGTACGCAACCCGCTCATTGACTTGCTGCAAGCTGTGTCGCAGGCCGGGTCCATCTCTGCTGCCGCGCGCGCCCTCAATCTGTCTTACCGCCACGTGTGGGGCGAGTTGAAGCGCTGGGAAGATGTGCTGGGCCATGAGCTGATCGTGTGGGAGAAAGGCCAGTCCGCCCGCTTGACAGAATTTGCCGCCAAGCTGATGTGGGCAGAAGCCCAGGCCCAGGCTCGCCTGGCCCCGCAAATTGAAGCTCTGCGCGCCGACCTGGAGCGCACGTTTGCGGTGGCGTTTGACGACAGCGCCCATGTGGTTACGCTGTATGCCAGCCATGACGACGCACTCTCCAGCCTGCGTGAACACGCCTTGCAGCAGCATGACCGCCCTGACGCGCGTATTGAATTTGCCGGCCCGCTGCACCTGGATATTCGCTTCACCGGCAGCGTGGATGCCATTCGCGCGCTGAACGAGGGGCGTTGCGTGATGGCGGGGTTTCACACGCAGATCAACCCGGCACCGGGTTCGCTGGCCGAGCGCACCTACAAGCCGCTGCTGCAACCTGGCCTGCACAAAATCATCGGCTTTGCACAGCGCAGTCAAGGGCTGATGGTGGCAGCGGGCAACCCTTTGCAGATAGCCCACCTACAAGACGTATGCAATAAGCGCGCACACTTTGTGAACCGCCCCCTGGGCACGGGCACGCGGGTACTACTGGATGAGTTGTTGATGCAGGAAAAGATCGCACCCGCGAACCTGCACGGCTACGAACGCACCGAGTCGTCGCACATCGCCGTGGCCCAAGCGGTGGCCAGTGGTGCGGCCGATGTGGGGCTGGGCATTGAAATGGCGGCGCGCGCCAAGGGCTTGGACTTTGTGCCGCTGCTGCAAGAAAACTACCACTTGGTGTGCTTGAAATCCGCCTTAAACCAGCCGCCCATTGCCGCGCTGCGCGAGCTGCTGCACAGCGCCGCGTGGCAGCAAACGCTGGCCGGGCTGGCCGGGTACACACCGTCTGACAGCGGGCAAGTGCTGTCGCTAAGTCAAACACTGCCGTGGTGGAATTTCAAGGGTAAAAAAAGAACATCCTCCCCGTCATACATTAATAGTTTGCTATCTTAAAAATAGCGGTCTGCGCAACCATCGCTTACAACGCGCACGACCTGAACCCGCAAAATATCTCATCCGAACCCGGCAAACCAAAACCCCGGAACTTCGGAGATTTCAGCCGGGCACGGGTGGCGAACGAACCACCGCGCAGCACCTTGTGCGTGCCGAAAAACGGCTCACTGTAGTCACGCCACGGGCCTGGCTTGAAACCGGGGTAGCCCCGAAACGTGGTACCGGTCCACTCCCATACATCGCCCCAGAGCCAGCCCCGGCGGATGGCCGTGTGCGCTGCCACTTCCCACTCCACCTCGGCGGGCAGGCGCCGCCCGGCCCAGCGACACCAGGCATCCGCCTCCCACCAGGTGACGTGGGTGGCGGGCTGGTTGCCCAGCATACGCATGGGTTTGCCAAAGCGGGTTTGCATCACGGCACCACTGGCGACACCAATTTGGTCCACATAACGAGGGCCGCGACGGCCCTCCCCCGCCGCCTTGCCTTGCAGCCAGGCCCAGCCGTCGGGGTGCCACAGCTCGGGGCGGTCGTAGCCGCTGTCATCCACAAACTCCACAAACTGCGCCCAACTCACGGCTTGCGCGTCAATCTCGAATTCGGGAACAGACACCTCGAACACGGGTTGCTCGTTGTCGAACGCAAAGCCGGTGGTCCCACTGCCCACGTGGCGCACGGTGCCACATCCCATATTCCACCGCACCGCTGGCACCAGCACGGGGTCCCGCGCCGCGACAGGACCGGGCATGGGCAAATCCAGCGCCACACCCAGGACTTGGGCCAGGTTGATCAAGCGCTCGCCTTGCTGATCTTCATGAAACAGTGCCAGCCGGTAAAAATACAGGGCCGCGTTGGTATCAGGGGTCTTCTCCAGCAACTCCAGCGTGGCCTCCAGCGACTCCAGCAAATAGGCCTTGGTAGAGGCCAAATCCGGGCTGCGTCCTGAAATAAACGATAGATCAACCGATGAGTCCCCCGGCACCTGCAGCAGTGCGCTGCGCCACCACACGTCGCTGTGCTGCTCTATCGAAGCCAGGCGCAGGGCAGTGGGGTCAGCCATCGGCCCCAACTGGCGCTGCAAATTGCGGGCAATCCACCACTCTTGAAACCAGCCCACATGGCCCCCTGTCCACGCCGGTGGCAGTAGCTCGCCGGGGGTGGGCACGGCAAACCCGGGGGCACTCAGCACCGGCTCAAATTGCGCCATCACATGCAGTGTGTGGTTGCGCGCGTCCATCAGCGCCAGCGAGAGCACATCGCGCCCTGCATGGCGCATGGCGGGGGAGTCAATGAATAGCGGGGTGGTTGATGATTGAGTGGTCATGGCGCATTATGCAGAGGCTCCCAAGGGTATACCCCTGCACTTTTAGGCCCATGTTGCAGGGGCTTGCCAGCCGATAATCAAGCCGCTTCATTTTGAAGCAAATTCCAAATTTCACCTTCTACCTTTTTGGGAGTCCCCGGTGTCTGCACTACTCAAACTCGCGCTCGGCATGGATTGGATCAGCGACAAGTTCGGGAAATTAGCCTCATGGGCGGTTCTTTTTGCGGCGCTTATTTGCGCCGCCAACGCTTTTGTGCGCTACGGTTTTGACTGGAGCTCCAATTCATTCATTGAAATCCAGTGGTACCTGTTTGCCTACATTGTGATGGTGGGTGCACCCATCGTGCTCAAGCTCAATGAACACGTGCGGGTGGACCTGATTTACGGCAAGCTCAAAGGCAATTGGCCCGTGTACGTGGATCTGTTTGGGCTGCTGGTATTTTTGCTCCCCGTCATTGGCATGCTGGCCTGGTTGTCGTGGCCGTATTTTCTCAAGACACTGGTGTCAGGTGAAATGTCGCAAAACGCCGGTGGACTCATTCGCTGGCCAGCGGTGCTGGCCTTGCCACTGGGTTTCGGCATGATGTGGCTTCAAGGCTGGTCGGAAATCATCAAACGGGCCGCTTACCTGCAGGGAAGCTACAAGATGGACACCCACTACGAAAAGCCATTGCAATAAATCAGCCAGTTAACTCGGTTGCCCACTTTGCCTCTTTGCTGCCTTCGCTCTCGTTTCGCTATTTGCCTTCAGCCAACTGAATTTCAGGAATAAAAATGGAAATGTCCAGTTTTCCACCCGTCATGTTTGCGGGTTTGATCATCATCATGCTGATCGGTTTCCCGGTCGCTTTTTCGCTGGCTGCCTTGGGGCTGGCAAGTGGCTTTTTTGCCATTGAGATGGGCTGGTTTCCAGCCGCGTTCATGGGCAATCTGCCCATTGCTATCTTCTCGATTTTGAACAACGAGTTATTGCTGGCCATTCCGTTTTTCACCTTCATGGGTACCATCCTCGAAAAGTGTGGACTGGCCGAAGACATGCTGGACTCCATGGGGCAACTGTTTGGCCCCAAACGGGGTGGCATTGGTTATTCTGTCATCATTGTGGGCTTCATTCTGGGAGCCATCACAGGCACCGTGGCCGGTCAGGTCATTGCCATGGCGCTGATTTCACTGCCGGTGATGATGAAGTACAACTACAACATGCGCTATGCCACCGGCGTGTTGGCAGCATCGGGCACCATCACCCAATTGGTGCCGCCTTCGCTGGTGTTGGTGGTGCTGGCTGATCAGCTGGGTCGCCCCGTGGGCGACATGTACAAAGGGGCGTGGGGCCCGTCACTGCTGCAAGTGGCTATGTTTGCCCTTTACACGTTCATGCTGACCCGCATCAAACCCGACTATCTGCCCGCCATTCCCATCACCGAGCGCACCCTGAACGGCTGGCCCCTGTGGCGCAAGTGCCTGAGGGGTATTGTGCCGTCTGCCATTTTGATTTTTACCGTGCTGGGTTCGATGGGCGGCTTGCCGTTTCAAAACTCCGCAATTGCAACGCCCACAGAGGCTGGTGCCATGGGAGTGGTCGGGGCCTTGGTGCTGGCTGCCATTTCCAAACGCCTGACCAAAGCACTGCTTTGGGATGCCATGACTGGCACCATGCGCCTAACCGCCATGGTGGTATTTATTTTGATTGGCTCACGCGTCTTCAGTCAGGTGTTCCAGGGGGTGGACGGAGCCAAGTGGGTCGAACACTTGCTGACCGGCCTGCCGGGCGGTGTGACCGGCTTTTTGATCGTGGTGAACATATTTGTGTTCTTCCTGGCGTTTTTTCTGGACTTCTTTGAGATCGCCTTCATCATCGTGCCCATGCTGGCACCTGTTGCCGAAAAAATGGGCATTGACTTAATCTGGTTTGGGGTGCTGCTGTGCGTCAACCTGCAAACCAGCTTTATGCACCCGCCATTTGGATTTGCCCTGTTTTACCTGCGAGGTATTGCGGATACGCTGTTCAAAGACAGACGAATTCCCGTGCCGGTTCAATCCAGTGACATCTACATGGGAGCCATTCCCTGGGTGATCATGCAGGTCATTCTGGTGTTTGTCGTGATTTTTGTACCGCAGTCCGTCACCATGTTTTTGGACAAAGAAATCGTGATTGACATTGACAAGGTAACGATTGAAATGCCTGTGGAAGAGGCTATTCCTGGTGCGTCGGGTGCGCCCACCGCGCCCGGGGCCGAACTGAAAGCCGGTGAGTTGCCCGCCGAGAAAGACGCCGCAGGAACACCTGCTGGCGATGACAAGGCCACCAAAGCCGCAGAAAAGGCGGCTGAAGACGAGCAGAAAAAGATCGATGATCTTTTCAAGAAGTAAATGGAATTAAGCGGTAGCCCTGCATTCACGTTTACCCCGCAAGGCGGTCAGCTTGAAAGCAGCGCCTTCACAGCGCCATTCAAAGCCATTGCCGTGTTGATTGTCGGTGCGGGCTTTGTCTGGGCCTGGCGCCTGTGGTCCGGCGGCATTTTGGTGGCCACCGTGCCGTCAAGCGGCTGGCTGGTGGCGGCGCTGGGCATGATGGCCTACACCGAATGGTTCATCTTGACAGGCAAGACCACATTGGACAGCACCGGGATCAAGCAAACCTGGATGTGGAACAAGCACACCGAATGGCACGACCTGGCCTTTGCCAAGCTGATTCGCGTTCGCGGCATGGATTGGCTGGTTGCGCCTCGGCTTTACACCAAAACGTTCTCTGGCAAGTTGGCTGTTTTTTACGCCGCCAACCCAGCGATGCTGGCTGAGTTTGATCGACTGGCGCAGGCTCTGGAACTTAAACGCAACCAGCGCTGACAATAAAAAAAAACCGCACCAAGGTGCGGTTTTTTTATGGGTCATTGTTTACAGCTTTTGCGCTTGCATGAAGCTGTCAAACTTGGCTTCGGTGAAGCGGAACCACAGATTGGAATCCGCGCGGAACTTGGAATAGTCGGCGTAGATTTTCTTCCAGTCTTCGTTGGTGTCATTCAGTTTGGTGTACAGCAGTTGCGCTTGTTTGAACGCCTCTGCCAGCACGTCGTTGGGGAATGGACGCAACTTGGTGCCTGCACCCACCAACTGCTTCAAGGCAGCCGGGTTACGGGCATCGTATTTGGCTTGCATGTCGGTGTGGGCATACGCGGCAGCCGCTTCCACAATCGCTTTGTACTCCGGGCTCAACGCGTCAAATGCCTTTTGGTTGATCAAAACGTCCAACTGAGGGCCACCTTCCCACCAACCGGGGTAATAGTAGAACGGCGCTACTTTGTTAAAACCCAGTTTCTGGTCGTCATACGGGCCTACCCACTCGGCGGCATCAATCGTGCCTTTTTCCAGCGCGGTGTAAATCTCGCCACCGGGGATATTTTGTGGCACACCACCCATGGGTTCAAACACCTTGCCGGCAAAACCGCCAATGCGCATCTTCAAGCCCTTGATGTCTTTGATGGACTTGATCTCCTTGCGGTACCAGCCACCCATTTGCGCACCCGTGTTGCCCATGGGGAAACTGGTCATGCTGTACTTGGCATAGAACTCACGCATCAGCTTCAAACCATTGCCCTGGTACATCCAGGCGGTCATCTGGCGACTGTTCAAACCAAAGGGAATAGCACAACCCAGGGCGAAGGCTTCATTCTTGCCAAAGAAGTAGTACGGGGCGGTGTGGGCGCATTCAATGGAGCCCTGCTGCACCGCGTCAACTACACCGAACGGTGGCGTGATTTCACCGCCCGCGTGCACTGAAATTTCAAACTTGCCGCCGGACATGTCCTTGACGTGTTTTGCAAACACCTCGGCTGCACCAAAAATAGTGTCCAGCGCTTTGGGGAAACTCGACGACAGGCGCCAGCGAACAGCGGCCTGCGCGTGCACCGCTGGTGCAGCGCCTGCAGCCAGTACGCCGGCAATGCCTGCGTTCTTGATAATTGAACGACGATCCATAGTGCTCACTCCAGTGATTTTGGTGGTGTATCTCGCCTTGCAGATACGCCGGGCGAGGACTGATAAAAGTCAGTGCGGATTGTAGGAAGCTGTGCCGCTCAATCGGCGGGGGTTTTCCCTTGCAATTGAAACTCCTACGCTACAACTTTGAGAGCAGGCCGCACACTGTCCACGGGGACTACAAAGCGTTTTTCTATGGCAAATTGAATCCCGGCGGCATCCAGCCCCTGTAAAGCCATAAGCCTGACGGGGTCGCCGTGCTGGATGAATTCATCGGCCAGCCCCAATTGCAACATGGGCTTGACCCTACCTGCTGCGTTGAGCGCCTCCGCCACTGCACTGCCCGCGCCGCCCATGATGGCGCCATCTTCCACGGTAACCAGCGCGTCGTGTTCAGCGGCCACCTTGAGCAGCAGCTCCACATCCAGTGGCTTGGCCCAACGCATGTTGACAACGGTGGCGTTGAGTTTTTCTGCCGCTTCCAGGGCCGGGTACAGCAGCGTGCCAAACGCCAGGATAGCAATGCGCTTGTGGTTACCCACGGTGTGGCGTTTGATCTCGCCTTTGCCAAACGGCAATGCCTCCAGCCCGGCCTGCATGACCGTGCCCACGCCTGCGCCGCGCGGGTAGCGCACCGACACTGGGTGACTTTGCGCAAAGGCGGTGCTGAGCAACTGGCGGCATTCGTTTTCATCCGCCGGGCAGGCCACACTCATGTTGGGAATGCAGCGCAGAAAGGGAATGTCATACGCACCCGCGTGGGTCGCGCCATCAGCGCCCACCAGACCCGCACGGTCCAGCGCAAACACCACGGGCAAATTCTGGATAGCCACGTCGTGGATCAACTGGTCATAGGCGCGCTGCAAAAAGGTGGAATAAATCGCCACCACTGGCTTCATGCCTTCACAGGCCAGCCCGGCGGCAAAGGTCACAGCATGCTGCTCGGCAATACCCACGTCAAAGAAACGCTTGGGGAAGCGCTGCTCGAACTCGACCATGCCAGAGCCTTCGCGCATGGCGGGCGTGATGCCCACCAGGCGTGCATCGGCGGCACCCATGTCGCACAACCACTGGCCAAACACCTGGGTGAAGGTGGCTTTGGGCGGTGCCACAGGCTTGAGCAGGCCCACGGCGGGGTCAAACTTGCCGGGGCCGTGGTAGGCGACCGGGTCAGCCTCGGCCCGCTTGTAGCCCTGCCCTTTTTTGGTGACCACATGCAAGAACTGGCGGCCTTCAAGCTGCTTGATGTTCTCCAGCGTGGGAATGAGGGATTCAAGGTCATGCCCATCGATCGGGCCAATGTAATTAAAGCCAAATTTTTCGAAGAGCGTGGCAGGTACCACCATGCCTTTGGCGTGCTCCTCCAGCCGCTTGGCCAGCTCAAACAGGGGCGGTGCACCTTTGAGCACACTTTTGCCCACGTTTTTCGCAGCCGAGTAAAACTGGCCGCTCATCAACTGCGCCAGGTAGCGGTTCAACGCGCCCACGGGCGGGCTGATACTCATGTCGTTGTCATTCAGGATGACCAGCAAATTGCA
>JANOLC010000045.1:0-10559 GCA_031419575.1 Burkholderiales bacterium
ATTTTCCGCAGTTCAAGGTATCGTCGATTGACATGATTCACGCCCAGGGCGGCATCGTCGGCTGGACAGCACCCAGCGCCTTGTTGCTTGAGGCCCTGGTGGGTCTTTGATCCAAAGCGAGGCTGGTAGAGTTCCGACCCATGCACACCATCACCGCGCCAACGGATGCGCCCACCGAAACTTCTGGTCATCGCTCTCGTGCCGATAAGGTTTATGTCCAACTCAAGCAGGACGTGGCCGACTTCAAGCTGGTGCCCGGCGACCGCTTTACCGAAACTGAAATCAGCGAACGCCTGGGCGTGTCACGCACGCCCGTCCGCCAGGCTCTGTTTCGCCTGCAGCAGGAGGGTTATGTCGAGGTGATGTTTCGCAGCGGCTGGCGCGTACTGCCGTTTGACTTTGACAAGTTTGAGCAGTTGTACGATTTGCGCATGGTGCTGGAAACTACAGCGGCGCACCGGTTGTGTGAAGACGGATTGCGCCGGGGCGGCACGGTCAATAGCGCGCTGCTCGACGAGCTGATTGCCATCTGGCTGGTGCCCGTGGCGCAGCGCAGCACCGACACCGTGCAGGTCAGCCAGTGGGACGAAGCCTTTCATTGCGCTCTGGTGGCGGCCGCTGGCAACACGGAAATGGCACGCGTGCACCGCGACGTGACCGACCGCATCCGCATCATCCGCCGGCTGGATTTCACCAAGCAGGCGCGCATTGACGCCACCTACGATGAACACGCCAAGATCCTGAAAGCCATCCAGCGAAAACGCGGCGACCAGGCCGCCATGCTGCTGCGTGCCCACATCGAGACCAGCCAGGCCGAGGTGCGCAAGATCACCCTGCACCAGGTGCATTTGGCCCGACAGGGCGGCGCGCGCTGAGGCTAAGCGCAACCCACCGCGGGTGACTCACGGGTTGTCCACGGGTTTGTTCGTCTCAAGCCCCCAGGTGCTTGCCCACAATCCCCGCCAGTTCAAACATCGTCACCTGCGGTTTGCCAAACACGGCGAGCAGCTTGGCATCGGCGTTGATGCTGCGTTTGTCTTTGGCATCTTGCAGGTTGTTGGCCTTGATGTAGTCCCACAGCTTTTTCACCACCTGCGGGCGGGCGATGGCTTCCGGCCCAATGACGGCGGCCAGGGCGGGGCTGGGCAGCTTGCCAGCGGCAGGTGACTTGGCGGCGGTTTTGCGGGGTGCTTTAGGCGCTGCTTTTGCCGCAGCCTTGGGGCTTACTTTTTTCACCGGTGTTTTAGCTGCTTTCGCTGCTTTTGCTGGTTTTGCAGAAGCTTTTAGGCCACTAGTCCCTGTCGCAGCTTCATTATTAGCTACGAATTTTGTAGCGGTGACTGTCTTGCGTGGTGGAAACTTGGAGGGTGCAAATTCAAAATTCACCTTGTTCGCCGTCGCGTCCCAGGCCAGCATGGCCTTGAAGCCACGGCGCGTGCGCATGGACACAAATTTGTCCAGCAGATCGGTTTTACCGGTCTCCAGCAGCTTGGTCATCTGCTCACGCACGATGGGCTGCTGCAGGATGATCTGGCCGCTTTTGAAGTCGCAGCTGGGGGTAGGTTGTTCGAGTGTCGGAACAGATTTGTCGCACACATAGTTTTTGCCCAGTTCAAACACCAAGCCACCGGCTGCGGTGCCACATTTGGGGCAGCCACCCAGAGGCTGCTGAGCCGAGAAGTCGATCAGCTCGCCGCTTTCCTCACCTTTCTTATCGTCACCAAAGTCGAATTCAAGCTTGTAATTTTTGGTCTCTTCATCAAACTTGATGACCATCTCAGCGGTGAAAGGCCAGCCTGCCTTGGAGCGGAAACCGTCCAACGGCCCGATCCTCTTGTCGCGCAGGAATTGCTCGACTTCAGCCACTTCAAAGGTACGACCGGCCGGCGTTTTACCGAATGAGAAGCCACAACCATCGGTGTCACCCGACTTGCCCGTACAGGTATAGCGGCGGTAATTTTCTTTGACGATGCCCCCGCAATTGGGGCATGGGCTGCTGAGCGTGGCGTAGTCACCGGGGATGGTGTCACGGTCGTATTCCTTGGCTTTTTTTACCAACCGCTCAGTCATGGTGGCGATCTCGGCCATGAAGGTCTCGCGGCTCAACTTGCCTTGCTCCATCTGGTTGAGCTTGTATTCCCACTCGCCGGTCAACTCGGCTTTGGACAGCTCTTCCACGCCTAGCCCGCGTAAGAGCGTCATCAGCTGGAACGCCTTGGCGGTGGGGATCAACTCGCGGCCATCGCGCAGCATGTATTTCTCGGTGATCAGGCCCTCAATGGTGGCAGCGCGGGTGGCGGGTGTGCCCAGGCCTTTTTCCTGCATGGCTTCACGCAACTCATCGTCTTCCACGGTTTTGCCTGCGCCCTCCATGGCGCCGAGCAGGGTGGCTTCTGAATAGCGGGCAGGCGGGCGGGTTTTAAGGCCTTTGGGGTCAACCGATTGGGTATTGACCAATTCCCCGGGCTTGACCGGCACCAGGTTGCCCGGGCTCTTGTCGTCGCCGTCCTTGGTTTCGTCTTGGGCTTCCTTGCCGTAAATGGCCAGCCAGCCGGGGCGCACCAGCACCTTGCCTTCGGTTTTAAAAGCGTGGCTGAGGGCAGCAACCGCCACCGTGCTAATTCGCGTTGTGATCTGGTGCTCAGCGCTGGGGAAAAACACCGCCATGAAGCGGCGCACCACCAGGTCGTAGACCTTTTGCTCGGCCTCGCTCAAGCCGCTGGGCGCTTGCAGGGTCGGGATGATGGCAAAGTGGTCGCTGACCTTGGCGTTGTCAAAAATGCGCTTACTGGGCTTGATGTAGTTGCCCTTGATGGCCGTCGCCGCGTGCGGTGCCAGGTGCTTCATGCCGCTGTTGGCCAGCATCTCAAAGGTTTCTTTCACCACCGGCACGTAGTCTTCCGGCAAGGCGCGGGAATCGGTACGCGGGTAGGTCAGGGCCTTGTGGCGTTCGTACAGGCTTTGAGCGATGGACAGCGTGGTTTTGGCACTGAAGCCGAACTTGCTGTTGGCCTCGCGCTGCAGGCTGGTCAAGTCAAACAACAGGGGCGACGCCTGCGTGGTGGGTTTGCTCTCTTCCGTCACGGTGGCTGGCTTGCCGCGCACTGCATCGGCAATGGCCTGCGCTTCGCGCTGCGTCCAGAGGCGGTCGGCCTTTAGCTCCGAATCGATTTCTTCATTGCCGGCCGCTGCATTGGCAGCCGCACGTTTCCACCTGGGGTCAAACCATTTAGCCGGGTAGTCACCCGCCTGGGCTGCAAAGGTGGCGTGGATTTCCCAGTAGTCACGGCTGATGAATTTGCGGATTTGCTCCTCGCGCTCCACCACCACGCTCAAGGTCGGTGTTTGCACGCGGCCCACGGTGGTCAGGAAGAAGCCGCCGTCGCGGGAATTGAAAGCCGTCATGGCGCGTGTGCCGTTGATGCCCACCAGCCAGTCAGCCTCACTGCGGCAACGCGCGGCATCGGCCAGCGGCAGCATTTGCGCATCAGAACGCAGCGACGCAAAGCCGTCGCGAATGGCCTGTGGTGTCATTGACTGCAACCACAGGCGGCTGACTGGCAGCTTGACCTTGCTGTACTGCTGGATCAGGCGAAAGATCTGCTCGCCCTCGCGGCCCGCATCACAGGCGTTCACAAATGCGCCCACGTCTTTGCGCTTGGCCTGTTTGACGATGGCATTGAGCCGCGCCTTGGTTTTGTCCATGGGCTTCAGATCAAAGTGCGGTGGGATCACCGGCAGATTGGCAAAACTCCACTTACCCCGTTTGACATCAAATTCTTCCGGGGCCTGAATCTCCACGAGATGGCCGACGGCACTGGTCACCACATAGGTGTCGTTCTCGAAGTGCTCCTCGTGTTTGTCAAACTTGCCCGCGATGGGCGTGAGCGCCCGCACGATGTCTTGGGCGACGGAAGGCTTTTCGGCAATAACAAGAGTTTTCATCTGACTACAATCCATTTTCTCGCGGGCGCACAAGCGCTCGCACACACGCAGGCGCACCCATGCGCGCCCATACGGTTCACCATACCAAATTTTTTAAGACCCGGTGCATTTAACAGCGACGTGCATCAAATGCAAGAATTGTGAGCAAGATGATGGTGAACAAAAAAATGACTCCGCCTCCCGCAGCGCCTGCTGCCCCAACCAGCAAAACCATGCCGCGCGAGGACAACCGCCGCATTCAAACCCGTCGCTCGGGCATCCACGGCAAAGGCGTGTTTGCTTTACAGGACATTGGCGAGGGCGAGACCATCTTCGAATATGTGGGCCAGGTCATCGACTGGAAGGAAGCCCAGGCGCGCCACCCGCACGACCCGAAAAATCCCAACCACACGTTCTACTTTCACATTGATGAAAACAACGTGATTGACGGCCGCATGGGGGGCAACTCGTCCCGCTGGATTAACCACTCATGCGATGGCAATTGCGAGGCCGACGAGGTGGACGGGCGCATCTTCATCAAGGCTGTGCGCGACATCGCCCCCGGCGAGGAACTCAGCTACGACTATGGCCTGATCAGCGAAGAGCGTTACACGGCCAAGGTCAAGGCTGAATACCCCTGCTGGTGTGGTGCCGCCACGTGCAGGGGCACTTTGCTGGCCCCCAAGAAACGCAAGAGATGACGCAGCGTTGGCCCAGTGAATCTATCTGGGAGGCCGTGGTGCCCACCCTGCCGGGTTTCACCATTGAGGTGTTGCCCCAGATTGACTCCACCAACACCGAGCTGATGCGCCGCGCCAAGGCTGGGCAGCTCGATCCGATTCTGCTGGTGGCTGAGACACAAACAGCGGGGCGGGGACGGCTGGGGCGGGATTGGTACAGCGATGCGACCGACCAGGTTGCATTACCTTTGATGTTCTCGCTAGGGTTGGCCATGGCACCGGGTAGTTGGTCGGGTCTGTCTTTGGCGGTGGGTGTCAGCATTGCCCAAAGCCTGCATCCGGATTTGCGCCTGAAATGGCCCAATGATGTCTGGCTGAACGACCGAAAACTCGGCGGCATCCTGATTGAAACCGCCAGCTTTGGCGATGTTCGTTACGTGGTGATCGGAGTAGGTCTCAACATCGGCCCTCGCGAGGCGCTGGGGCTGTCTACGCCACCCGCGTGGCTGCAAGAATTGCTGCCGAGCAGTAGTGATGCCCCATCGGCCTTGCAAGCCATCATCTGGCCGCTTGTACAAGCCCTGCATCGGTTTGAATCGGGTGGCTTCGCCTCCTTCCAGACCCAGTTCAACGCACTCGATGCGCTGATGGGCCGCACCATCGCCTTGAGCGATGGCATGACCGGCCTGGCAAGGGGTGTCGATGCCAGCGGTGCCCTGCTGGTGCAAACTGCTGTTGGGGTGCAAAAAATTACCAGTTCAGAGGTCAGTGTTCGCCCTGCGCCCAGCACCTCCACGGGGTTGCCATGTTGAGATTTTTAGTGCTGCTGCTGGTGTTGGCCAACGGCACCTATTTCGCATGGTCGCAAGGACTGCTGCGCGCTTACGGTTTTGCGCCGGCGGCAACCAACGAGCCCCAGCGCATGGCCCAGCAAGTCCACCCCGAAAGCTTGCGTGTGATGACGCCTGACGAGGTCAAACGGCTGGACGCCACGCCCCAAGTCACCGCCAAAGCAGGTGAGTGCTTGCAAGCAGGGCTGTTCAATGAGGCTGACAGCGCCGCGCTGCGCAGCAAGCTGGAAACCACGCTGCCTGCGGGCAGCTGGACGCTGGATGGGGTGGTCGTGCCTGCCCGCTGGATCGTCTATATGGGCAAGTACCCCACCGCCGAGGCGTTGGCCAAAAAGCGCGCTGAGCTGGCATCCAAGAACGTCCGGTTTGAGAACGTGACCAACCCGGCCTTGGAATTAGGGATCTCGTTGGGTGGCTATGAGACGCATGTGGCGGCTGATGCCGCGCTGGATGTGCTGGCACGCCGTGGCGTGCGTACGGCGCGCGTTGTACAAGAGCGGTTTGAGGTGCGCAGTTTCCTGCTCAAAATCACTGTCGCTGACGAGGCCGTCAAAGCCCGTCTGGAAGAGCTGAAACCAGCCATGGGCGGCAAGCCGCTGCGAGCCTGCAAGTAGGGGCAGAGCTTTGGGGGGTCTGAATGCTCAGGTGGATTGGGCCAAAAACCGCACGGTGAAACTCGCCCCCGGCGATGGGTGACCGGGCCGGGTATCAGCCAGACTAACGGTGGCGTGATGCTGGTGGGCAATTTCCAGCACGATGGGCAGCCCCAGGCCTGAGCCATCGGCCTCAGTCCCTAGCGCCCGGTAAAACGGCTGAAATACCAGTTCTCTTTCAGCGACAGGAATACCTAGGCCGGAGTCTTCCACCTGCAAAACCAGCGCCTTGCCAAACGGGTCGGCCAGCACCCGCACGGTGACCATGCCCGGCTTCTCAACCGTAGATGGCGTGTAATTGATGGCGTTGTCCACCAGGTTGCGCACCATTTCCTGCAGCAAAGTCGGGTTGCCTTGCAACAGCACGCCCACTGCACCGGGTTGCGCACCCTCGTAGCCCAAGTCAATGCGCCTTTCCAGCGCGCGCGGGACGCAGTCTTGCATCACCTCCATCGTTAGCGCGGCCAAATCACAGGACACCAGGCTCATCGCCGTGCCGCTGCTCTCGGCGCGGGCCAGCGCCAACAACTGGTTTACCGTGTGCGTGGCGCGAATGCTGGACCGCCCGATCAGCCGCAGCGATTGCTTGAGTTCTTCGGTGTCTGCCCCCTCGCGCTGTGCCAGGTCTGCCTGCATGCGCAGCCCCGCCAAGGGGGTTTTAAGCTGGTGCGCCGCATCGGCTAAAAAGCGCTTTTGGGTGGTGATCGAGTCTTTGAGGCGCATCAGCAAGTCATTCACCGATGACACCAGCGGAGCGACTTCCATTGGTACGGCCTCAATATCCAGCGGGCTCAGGTCGTCGGGCTTGCGCGCGCGGATGCGCTCCTCGAGCTGGTTCAGCGGTTTGATGGCCTGAACCAAGGCCAGCCAGACCAGTAGCACCGCCATTGGCAAAATGACGAATTGCGGCAGCATCACGCCCTTGATGATCTCCGTGGCCAGCACGGACCGCTTGTCCAAGGTCTCAGCCACTTGCACCAGCGCGAGCTTGGAGCCGGGCAAATCCAGCCGCACCCACATGTAGGCAATCTTGATGTCATTGCCCCGAAACTCACCCCCGCGCAGGCGCACTTCGCCGGGGGTGACTTTTTCTTCGTCCGGTGGTACCGGCATGTCGCGCTCGCCGCTCAAAAATTCGCCCCGCGCGCCCAGCACCTGGTAGTACATGCTGTCCGCGTCGTCGGCGCGCAGCAACTCACGGGCGGGCAGGGGCAGGTTGAATTGCACCCGGTTGTTGCTCACGGTGACAAGCTGGGCCAACGCCGTGGCGTTGTACTCCAGCGCCCGGTCAAACGGCTTGCCCGCGATACCTTGCGCGACCAACCAAGTCAGCACCAGGCTGATCGGCCACAGCAACAGCAGTGGCGTCAGCATCCAGTCCAGAATCTCGCCAAACAGCGAGCGCTGTTCGCGCTGGAATAACTTCAAGGGGCTATTTTCTCCAGGCAGTAGCCCAATCCACGCACGGTGGCGATACGCACTGGACCTTTCTCAATCTTTTTGCGCAGACGATGGATATAGACCTCGATGGCGTTGTTGCTCACCTCTTCACCCCATTCACATAGGCGCTCCACCAGCTGGTCTTTGCTGACCAGGCGACCGGCGCGCTGCAACAAGACCTCCAGCAGGCCCAGCTCCCGTGCGGACAACTCCACCATCTTGCCGTCGATCGTGGCGACACGCCCTGTCTGGTCGTACACCAGCGGGCCATGTTTGATCATGCTGCTGGTGGCACCCGCACCACGACGAATCAGTGCCCGGGCACGCGCCTCCAGCTCCTGCAGGCTGAACGGCTTGGCCATGTAATCGTCAGCGCCGTAATCCAGCCCCTTGACGCGCTCATCCACACTGTCGGCGGCTGTCAAAATCAACACGGGAAGGGATGACCCGCGTGCACGCAGACGTTTGAGCACTTCAAGCCCGTGCATTTTGGGCAAACCCAAATCCAGGATCAGCAGGTCGAATTCGGTGTTCGTCATTAACGCGGCGTCGGCCTCGGTGCCACTTGCCACGTGGTCTACCGCGCCCCCCCCGCTGCGCAAGGCGCGAAGCAGACCATCAGCCAGCACCTGGTCATCTTCAGCAATTAGAATCCGCATGCCTGTCTCCTGGAGTTTTTTCAATTCTAGGCTTGCACCACCTTGCGCCCGCTTACATTTTCAGAAGAGCCCCGGCACGGCAAATTGCCCATTTGAGTTCACTCAGGCCGCGTAGGCTTCCAGCCCAATGGCAATGACTGTCGCTACCTGTTCGCCAATGGCCACACGCAACTCATCCTCCGCTTGCGCGACAGCCTCCTGAAATGCTTTGAGCCAAATCAAACCCGTCGCGCTGAACCTCACCCACACGGCCCGTGCATCACGCGGGTCGGGCGCGCGCGTGACCAGTCCCCAGGCCTCGCACTGGTCCACCAGCTTGCCCATGGCCTGCTTGGTCATGTCCGCTCGCGCGGCCAGATCAGTCAGCCGCGAGCCCGTCAGGGGCAAGTGCCGCGTGATGTGTATGTGCGCTGCACTCACCTGCCCGCGTGCGGCCAGGTTACTTAAACCAAGTGGTACCTCGACGTTGTGCGCCATCAGCACCAGCACGCGGGCATCAAAACGCTGCAGGGCGCGACCCATCAGGTAGCCCAGATGGGTGAGCCGCCATGCGTCGTTGGAAACAGTCAATTCAGGCATTATTAATGGTAAATCAAACTGACTAAAAATAGTGTTTACTAATTTCAACAGGCTACGTTAAACTACTGTTCAAGCATCCAGCCTGTTATTAACGACAGATGCTATTTTGATACCTCGCTGAATTTAACGATTTGATTTTTAAGGAGATTTCCATGGACGCCCCTGTCAAAAATACCCCTGCTGCCCTGACCGAAAAAGCCAAAGCTCTGCAAGTCGCCCTGGCCCAGATCGAGAAACAATTTGGCAAGGGCACCATCATGCGCCTGGGTGAAGGCGAGGTGATCGAGGATATTCAGGTGGTTTCTACCGGCTCTCTGGGTCTTGATATTGCTTTGGGTGTGGGTGGCCTGCCCCGTGGCCGGGTGGTCGAAATCTATGGCCCGGAGTCATCGGGCAAAACCACGCTGACGCTGCAAGTCATTGCCGAGATGCAAAAGCTGCAAGGCACCTGTGCGTTTGTCGATGCCGAACACGCGCTGGACATCCAGTACGCCCAGAAACTCGGCGTCAATTTGCAAGAGCTGCTAATCAGCCAGCCTGATACCGGCGAGCAGGCACTCGAAATTGTGGACTCGCTGGTGCGCTCCGGCGCGGTTGACCTGATCGTGGTGGACTCGGTGGCCGCATTGACCCCCAAGGCCGAGCTGGAAGGCGAAATGGGCGACTCGTTGCCCGGCCTGCAAGCCCGCCTGATGAGCCAGGCGCTGCGAAAGCTCACCGCCCACATCAAGAAGACCAATTGCACGGTGATTTTCATCAACCAAATCCGCATGAAGATCGGTGTGATGTTTGGTTCGCCCGAAACCACCACCGGTGGCAACGCCCTCAAGTTTTATGCCTCGGTACGGTTGGATATTCGCCGCACCGGCACCATTAAAAAAGGCGACGAAGCCATTGGCAACGAAACCAAGGTCAAGGTGGTGAAAAACAAGGTCGCGCCCCCGTTCAAAACTGCAGAATTCGACATCCTGTTTGGTGAAGGCATCAGCCGCCACGGCGAGATCATCGACATGGGGGTCACCGCCAACATCTTGGACAAATCTGGCGCTTGGTATGCCTACAACGGCGAAAAAATCGGCCAGGGCCGTGACAACGCCCGTGAGTTCCTGCGCGAGAACCCGGCCCTGTCAATCGAGATTGAAAACAAGGTGCGCTTGTCGCTGGGCATTCCGTTGCTGCCGGTAGAGGCAGAAACAGCGCCCAAAACCAAAACTGCAAACAAAAAAGGCGAATAGTCCCCGTCAATCATCAATAGTTTGCTACTAAATGAGTAGTAATAGTAGCTGCGCGTTACCCTAGTCCACCGATGCTTGCTTCATGACG
Organism: Burkholderiales bacterium; assembly: GCA_031419575.1. Lineage (GTDB taxonomy): Bacteria > Pseudomonadota > Gammaproteobacteria > Burkholderiales > Burkholderiaceae_C > JANYCG01. Next base: position 10,110 of record JANOLC010000045.1, read on the forward strand.
CCCGCCAAGTCGCCATCGCTTCAGTTGTCGCTGAAAGGCCGCGCCCTGCGGCTGCTCAGCGGGCGCGAGTATTCACGCGTTGAGCTGGAACGCAAGCTTCAACCGTACGAAGAAGCGCCGGGTGATCTCGCTCTCGCCCTGGACGAGTTGCAAGCGAAAGACTTCATCAGCGAGACGCGGGTGATTGAATCGGTTATCAATCGCCGCTCGGCCAAGCTGGGTGCTTCGCGCATTCGCCAGGAACTACAAGGCAAAGGATTAGATCGTGATGCGGTGCTAGAAGCGGTCGCCGGACTGAAAAGCACCGAACTGGAACGCGCCCGCGAGGTCTGGCGACGCAAATTTGGTGCGAAGTCGGCAGATTTCCTGGCAGAACCTGCTGAGCGTGGAAAGCAGATGCGGTTTTTGGCAGCGCGAGGGTTTGGGGGTGATGTGATCTGCAAAGTCGTT
>JANOLC010000046.1:0-1696 GCA_031419575.1 Burkholderiales bacterium
GTCATTGCAAACACGGTGGGGGCGATGTTTTCGGGCATGACGTGGTCGCGCATGGCCACGCCGCGTGTGATCTGTATGTAGACCAATTGGTCACTTAAAAGCCTTGAAGTCCCCGTCGAACTTGAATAGTTCGCTATTAATTTTGATACAACCTCAAACCACTGGGTGTGCGTGAGCGGGTTGGTCATGCGCAACTCAGCCAACGAGCGATCCAGCCGCGCCATGTGCTGGTCAAACCGGAAGGGCTGCCCGGCATACACCGGCACCACTTCATAAATGCCATCACCAAAAATAAAACCCCTGTCCATGACGCTGATTTTTGCGTCTGGCAGTAGGGTGTATTCCCCGTTGAGGTAACAAGGAAGAGGGAGCAGCGCGTGGGAATGGGTGGTCATAGCGTGTGGGGGTGACAGAAAAGCCCCGATTTTCCACCCATTAAAGCGCGGCGCGCGTCAATGCACCAATCGCACCGCCGCAATCGCCAGCCAACCCAAAACGAAGTTGGCGATGACCATTTTGTGAATCAACCCTGCAGCCTTGGCCGCCACCGGCCACTCATCCGCCGCAACGGCCCGTTTGTATTTTTTGAAACCGGCAAAGTAGATGTGCCCAAAGATCAGCATCATCACAACGCCCAGCACCAGCATCACGTTCCAGCCCAGCGGCACGCTGCCCACACCGCTGGCCAGCTTGGCGGCCCGGAACATCGTGGTGTACAGATTGGAGCCCGTGATGAACAACGCTGCGATGGCCACTAAGACCAACGGGAAAAACCGCTGCCAAACCGCCCCCATCAGGCGGGCACGCGGTTGTGGCTCCAAAATCAGCAAGGCCGCTGGTCGCAAGGCAAACAACATGAACGTCATGCCGCCCATCCATACGATGGCAGCAATCAAGTGAATCAATTTAACGAGAGCGTCCATGAGGGTTGCCAATCTTTGGGTGAAGGAGCCCGATTGTGGCTTGCTCACAATACCCATGAAACAGGCAAGGCATGAACGCTGAACCCAACCGCTTATCGACAGGCGGGGGTTTCTACGTATAATCGTAGGCTTTGCACCAAATAGCTGTGGTGGTTTAAATTCCGCAAGCTGGGTGTAATTTGCGACAGCGAGAATGCACAAGATTGCGCAAAAGCAGGACATAAGAACTTGGTGAAGAAGTTGGTGCCAGTGAATCATTTAGAGGATGCAGAGGACTTAAAGGAGCCTGAATTCAAGCCGCTAACGCGTGAACAGGCTCAGGCACTGCGAGAACAGAGCCCTCAGGTTTCGCCTTGGCGAATGATTGCGACACAGGCAGCAGCTGGTTTTTTAGTGGCTTTATTGGCCTTGGCCATAACGGGCAAAGCCAGCGCAGGTTGGTCAGCCGGATACGGGGCTTTGGCAGTGATAATGCCCGGCGCGGTATTTGCGCGGGGCTTGACCAGCAAGCTGTCGTCGGTCAATGCAGGTGCGGCGATGTTGGCCTTCTTCTTTTGGGAAGCGGTCAAGATTGCATTGACAGTGGCCATGCTATTTGCGGCGCCCAAGGTGGTAACAGATTTGAGCTGGCCAGCATTGATGGTTGGACTGGTGATAACGATGAAGGCGATTTGGCTGTCGCTGCTGACTTCAAAAGCAGCACGAACCAAACGTGGGTAGTGGACAAGAATTGAGCTGAGACGCAGATTTGATCTGGTGTTTTATTTTTTAAG
>JANOLC010000047.1:0-1894 GCA_031419575.1 Burkholderiales bacterium
CACAGCAGCTACCCAAGTGCCAGCGCAGGTTTGCAAGCTTGTGATTATTTACTGTGGGCTTTGCAGCGCTTATATGAACGTAAAGAAGAGCGATACCAGCATGCCATGTGGCCCAAATTTTCGAGGGTATTGGATCTGGATGCGCCAGCCCCCAAGACAAAGGGAAAACCAGTGCACGGCGGGGTGGAGTTCAATGAAAAACACCCGCTAACTTTGGAAAGTCGAGCGGGTGTCTGGGATAAGGATCGAGAGATATAGGATGAACCGAATCACCACACGACTTGAAGCCGACTTTTGTCTCTCGAAGATTTAATTATAGCGAGATAACTTCTGCTGGGGTGAATGTTCGATAGGTGTGGTCTTGAGATCAATCAGTCTGCTGAGTTGATCACTGGCGACAAGATAACGTGTCTTGTGGTCGCTCCAAATCAACGGTCCCGCTGCATTGGAACGACATTGGATGCCCGGCCATGCGCCATGTCTTGCAGTAGCGTCAGGCGGCTGCCCAGCAGTTTCCACGCTTCGCGCATGGGGCCTTCGTATTGAGCACGTTGGTAGATGCGCTTGACCTTTCCCACCTCGGTGTGGTTCAGACACTTTTCGACCACGTCGGGGAGGGCACCGAGTTCTGCCATGGTGGTGGCCGCTGTCCGGCGCAGGTCATGCGGTGTCCACTTGCCTCCGGGCAGCACCAGTGCATCCACATTCTTGGAGCGGCCGGTCATGGGAGCATCACCGGGGCGCTGCCTGTCGCCCACTTGCTTGGTTACGGTTTTGACGCATACATGGTCGGCAAAGTCAGGCTGATCTTTTTTGGGCTGCGTAGCTGGGAACAGCCAAGGTGTTAGGCCGGTGTTTTCATGCAGGCTCTTCAGATGGCACAGTGCAAAGTCACTCAGCCAAATTTCATGCCGCTTGCCGTTTTTGGTCTCGGGCAGGGTGAGGTTGCGTCGCTCAAAATCCACATGCTCCCAGCGCGCAGCCAGCACTTCGCCGATTCGGGCGGCGGTTGCCAATTGAATCAGCAGGGCCAGTTGGCTGGTGGCTGCAAGCCCCGCTTTGGGCAGCTTCTGAAACAACAGGATCAATTCAGCTTCGCTCAACACGCGGTCGCGCTCCACGTCAGCACCGATGCGGGCTTTCTTCACGCGAGCCGTAGGGTCGGCATCCACATAGTCCCGATCCAGCGCGAAGCCAAACATCTGGCGCATGTCGGCCAGCGTCTTTTTGGCGGTGCGCACCATGTTCTGTGTCGGCGTGGCGCGTGCTTTGATGGTGTCCACAATCTCCTGAATGTGCGCCTTACTCACGTCCGCCGCCGCCACATTGCCGATAAGCGGGAAGACATCGCGCTCAAAAGAGCGCAGCGCCTCGCTGCCTTTGTCGGCGCGCTGCACCAACTCCAGCCGCTGCCATTGGTCAAACAGGCTGCGAACAGTCATGCGTGCTGTCTTTTCTGCCAATGCTTGCAGCCGTAATTGTTGCTGGTGCACAGCTTCTTGCCGGTCGGCTTCGATTTTGAGGAGTTCGGCCTCACGCTCTGCCGCCAGGCGCAGGTGGTCGGCTTCGCGGTCGGATTGCACTTGTTCGCGCGCGCGCTGGCTTTGTGCCACCGGGTCAATGCTGTTTTGAATCTTCACGCGCAATGCGTCGCGGTCTTTGCGGATGGCGGTGATGTCAGATTTCGGCCAGGTGCCGACCAGCACTTCGCGAAATTTGCCGCCAAACTTGTAGGCGAACCGGAATTGAACCGAGACGGCACCGTCGCGCGCCACATAGACCTTGCACTTGAGCGATCCGCCATCAGTTAACCGGCGTCCGTGGTCCGCAGCACCCAGCGCTTTGAGTTCCAACATCGTCAGTGCCATAGCAAACCCCGGTGAACTGCGCTGTC
>JANOLC010000048.1:0-1523 GCA_031419575.1 Burkholderiales bacterium
CCTGCGCGACAGTTTTGACGTGCTGTACGACGAGGGTGACCCGCAGAGCTTGAATGCGCCCAAGATGCTCAGCATTGGCATGCATTGCCGCCTGTTGGGCCGCCCCGGTCGCATGAAATCGCTACAGAGTTTTCTGGACTATGTGCAGAACAAATCTGATGTGTGGATTTGCCGCCGCGTTGACATTGCCCGCCATTGGCGTGCCACGCACCCACCAAGGATTTGAATGATGGCTCTATCTCTTGAGCAACTCAATGCTGCACCGCTGCCCCAGGCGCAGCAACTGCTGAACGGCCTGTATGAGCACTCACCCTGGATCACCGATGCAGCGCTGCTGCAACGCCCCTTCACCTCGCTGGCGCAGCTTAAATACACGTTGACGCAAGTGGTGAACGCGGCCGGGCATGAAGCGCAGATTGCGTTGATTCGCGCTCACCCCGAGCTGGCCGGCAAAGCGATGGTCAGCAACACACTCACGGCTGAGTCCACCCACGAACAAACCAAAGCCGGGCTGACCGATTGCAGCCCTGACGAGTTGGCCCATGTGGCACGGCTGAATGCCGCCTACGGTGCCAGATTTGGCTTCCCGTTCGTGCTGGCTGTGCGCGGCGCACGCAGTGTGGGCTTGACCAAGCGCGAGATATTCGCCACCTTTGAGCGACGGCTTGCCAACCGCTCCGACTTCGAGCTGGCCGAGTGTTTACGCAATATCCACCGGATTGTTGAAATTCGCCTGAATGACAAATTCGATATCACGCCCGCGCTGGGCAACGACCTATGGGACTGGCAAGAAGGCTTGAGCCTTCACACCGACCCTGGCTACGGCGAAAAAGGCCAGCTGACCGTCACCTACCTCACCGACGCACACCGTGCCTGCGCCCGGCAAATTTCGCAGCAAATGCAGGAATGCGGGTTTGATGACGTTGTCATCGATGCCGTGGGCAACGTGGTGGGCCGATACAAAGCGCACACCGCACCCGACGCGACCCGCGCTGTCAGCGCTAAAACGCTGATGACGGGCAGCCACTACGACACCGTGCGCAATGGCGGCAAATACGACGGGCGCTTAGGGATCTACGTGCCGATGGCCTGCGTGCGTGAACTCAAGCGCATGGGCAAACGCCTGCCGTTTAACCTCGAAGTGGTTGGCTTTGCTGAAGAAGAAGGCCAGCGCTACCGGGCCACGTTTTTAGGCTCTGGTGCGCTCATGGGTGACTTTAAAAACGAGTGGCTGGATCAGCTGGATGCCGATGGTGTCTCGATGCGTGAAGCCATGGCCCATGCGGGGTTGAACATCACCGGCATTCCCCAGCTCAAACGCAAGCCTGCTGACTATTTGGGCTTTGTCGAAGTTCACATCGAACAAGGGCCCGTGTTGAACGAGCAGCACATTCCGTTGGGCTTGGTCACCTCCATCAACGGCTGCGTTCGCTACAAGTGCGAGGTGATCGGTGTGGCCTGCCACGCGGGCACCACGCCCATGGATCGCCGCCAGGATGCCGCCGTGGCCGTGGCCGAACTGG
>JANOLC010000049.1:0-28247 GCA_031419575.1 Burkholderiales bacterium
TGGTGGCTGACAAGCTGGATCTGGCCGCGCTGTCACAAATTGCGGAGCGACTTCCGTTGGGTGATGCCATCCACACCCGGCTGACGGCGATTGCGCCCACGGGCCAGGTGGAAACCCTCAAAGCCAGCTGGCAGGGTTCGATGGAAGCGCCCGAGAAATTTGAAGCCAAAGGCCGTGTGGTCCACTTAGCCGTGGCGACCAAACCCGGCTTCAAGGGTGTGTCGGTGGACTTCAACGTGGACCAAAACGGTGGCAACGCCACGCTGAACATGGACAACGGTGCGTTTGATTTGCCCGGCGTGTTTGATGAGGCGGTAGTGCCATTCGAGCAGGTGTCGGCCGATGTCAAATGGCAACTCAGCGGCGACAAGATTGCTGTGCAAATCCCCAACCTGAAATTTAGCAACGCCGATGCCCAGGGAGAGGCCAAAGTGGTCTGGCACTCCAGCGAACCCACGGCAGCGCGGGGCAACTCGCGATTTCCGGGGGTGGTGGATTTAGAGGGCAGCATGAGTCGCATGCAAGGCACGCGGGTGCACCGCTACCTGCCGTCGCTCATGCATTTGCAGGTGCGCCACTATGTGCGCGATGCCGTGCAAAAAGGCACGGCCAGCGGACTTAAATTCAAGGTCAAAGGCGATCTGTATGACATGCCGTTTGCTGATGCCAAGCAAGGTGAATTCAAAATATCGACCAATATGTCAGACGTCACGTTTGCTTACGTGCCGCGCAGCCTGATGGCCCCCGACACCCTGCCGTGGCCTGAGGTGACCCAGATGTCGGGGGAGTTACTGATTGACCGCTTGATGCTGCAGGTCAAGGTGGCGTCAGGCCGTTTGGCGGGACCAGCCGGGCAGCCGGGTCAGTCAAGTCAACCGGTATTGGCGGGCTTGCAAATCATCAAGGCTGAGGGGCAAATCCCTGATTTGATGCACGCCACCACGGTGAATGTCACCGCTGAGGCGCGCGGCGCGCTCAGCAACGCGCTGGGCATTGTGAACGGCTCGCCGCTGGGGCGCATGGTGGGCAACGTGCTCAAGCAAAGCACTGCCACTGGCAATGCGGACTTGCGCTTGAAGATGACGCTGCCACTGGGCGCGTTAGAGAAATCAACGGTGCAGGGCAGCGTGACGTTGGCCAACAATGACCTGACCATTTCGCCTGTGGCCCCTGGGTTGACGCGCGCCCGTGGTGTGCTGAGCTTTTCTGAGAGCGGTTTCACGGTGACCAATGTTCAGGCGCGTATGTTGGGGGGGGATATTCGCCTGGAGGGTGGATCTGTGGCAACGGGGTCTGCGTCACCGGCCGTTCCTGTGCTGTCGGCATTCACCTTGCCGACGATCGCTTTGCGGGCGCAGGGCACCGTCACCGCTGATGGGTTGCGCCAGGCCAAAGAGCTGGGGTTTGTGTCCCGCATCGCACAACAAGCCTCGGGCAGTGCCGCCTACACCGCCACACTGGGTATTCGCAAGGGCGTGCCTGAATTTTTGGTGAGCAGCAATCTGGTGGGGCTGGCATTGAATCTGCCCGCCCCCATGCGCAAAGCCGCTGACAGTGCTTTGCCACTGCGGTTTGAAACGGCCTTGCTGCCCACCAGCCCGCAGGGTAAATTGCTGGACCAATTGCACCTGGAGGTCGGGCGCATTGCGTCCGTGACTTATGTACGCGATGTCTCAGGCGCGGACGCCCGCGTGCTTCGTGGTGGCATTGCCACAGGGTTGGCTGCGGATGAATCTGCCCCGATGCCTGACGAGGGCGTGGTGGCCAACATCAACTTGGCTGCTGTCGATTTGGACGCGTGGGCCGCCGTGTTGTCGCAAGCGGCGGGCGAGCGGTTGACGGGTGATGTGCCCGATACCGCGGCGCTGGCAAGCGCAGTCACTCCCAGCATGGCGCAAAGCTACTTGCCAACCAGCATTGCCATCCGGGCGCGCGAGCTCACTTTGGGAGGCCGCAAGCTTAGTAACGTGGTGGTGGGTGGCTCGCGAGATGGCCTGACCTGGCGTGCCAACGTGTCGGCTGCAGAGCTCAACGGCTATGCCGAGTACCGCCAGGGCTCGGGCAGCAATGCGGGTCGGGTTTTTGCGCGCCTGGCCCGGTTGACGCTGGCGTCGGACTCCGCCAAAGTGGTTGAAAATTTTCTGGATGAGCAACCGGTCAGCATCCCGGCGCTGGACATTGTGGTGGACGACTTTGAGTTACGTGGCAAGCGGCTGGGTCGGGTCGAAATTGAGGCGATCAATCGGGGTGCCGGGAGCGCTGTGGCCGCTGTGGTGCGCGAGTGGCGCTTGAACAAATTCAACGTCACCATGCCCGAAGCCGTGTTCACTGCCTCTGGCAATTGGGCCAGCGTCAACGCGCAGGCTCCAGTTGCCAACGCCTCGCGCGGCCTCACTGAGCGTCGTCGCACGGTGATGAATTTCAAGCTGGATGTGGTCGATGCCGGCGAGTTGTTGACCCGCTTTGGCATGAAAGATGTGGTTCGCAAAGGCAAGGGCAAGCTGCAAGGGCAGGTGGCGTGGGCGGGTTCGCCCTTCAGCCCGGACTACCCCACGCTGGGCGGGTCGTTCACGGTGGGTTTTGAGTCCGGTCAGTTTCTAAAGGCCGACCCCGGTCTGGCCAAGTTGCTGGGCGTGTTGAGCTTGCAGTCCTTGCCGCGCCGTTTGGCGCTGGATTTCCGGGATGTATTCAGCGAGGGCTTTGCCTTTGATTTTGTACGCGGCGATGTGGTCATCGACCAGGGCATTGCCCACACCAACAATCTGCAAATGAAAGGCGTGAACGCTGCGGTACTGATGGATGGCCGCGCCGACATCGCCAAAGAAACGCAGGACATGCGGGTGATTGTGGTGCCAGAGATCAACGCCGGAACCGCCTCGCTCATTGCCACGGCGATCAACCCTGCGATAGGCCTGGGCACCTTCCTGGCCCAGGTGCTGCTGCGCGGCGCATTGATCGAGTCGGCCACGCAGGAGTTTCATGTTGACGGTACCTGGGTTGACCCCAGGGTGACCAAGGTACCGCATAAAACGACGACCGCACCCGACACTAAACCAGAGGTTCAAAAATGAAAGTAGTCACCTGGCAAAGAGTCTCGGCCCCCAAGGGCCGCATCAAGCCTCCCTCCCTCACTCACCGGGTGCTGTGACCCCCGAACCCAGGTTGCAGCGTAGGCGCTGGCTGTGGCTGCTGCTGGTTAGCCTGGTGGTGGCCTTGCTCGTCATGCTGGTCTGGCTTGCGGGCCGGTATGAGGCCAGCCAGGTGCAAGACCGGCTGGAACACGACAACGGCGACGCAGTCAGCGACATTCGCACAGCTTTCACGCATAACCTGCAAAGTCTGCAAGCCTTGCAGTTCAGTGACCCGTCACCCGGCGCATGGGCGGTGGATGCCGCAGAGTTTTTGCGCAGTCACCGTGAGCTGGTTCGCGTGGAGTGGCGGGATGCCACGCTGCGCTTGAAATCCACCGTGGACACGCCGTTCCGGGCCCCCGTTTTTGTGCGACTGGGGCGCGACAACTCGCAATCCGATGTGGCGCAGGCGTGCAGCACGGCCCAGCGCTTTAGTGGCCCGGCGTATTCCAGCAGCTACTTTGTGTCGCTGAACGATGGCATGGGCATGGAGGTGATGGAACTGTGCTTGCCGCTCATCACAAACGGCCGCTTGACGGGCTATCTGGTGGCCACTTACTCATTGCAAGATGTGTTGGACGACTTGCTCAAACGCAGCCTCACGCGCAGCCAGGAGGTGTCGTTCACCGAGGCCGACGGCACTCGCCTGGCGGTGCGCGGGACCGGGCCGCGCGGCAACCGGGCGTTCACGGCGTACCAGTTACTGGATCTGCCCGGCACCACCCTGATTTTGCGGATGACCAGCTGGCGGGGTGCCCCCGATTTGTTCCCCAATGTGCTGACCGCACTGGTCACAACGCTTGCCATTGCATTGCTGTCGGTGCTGGCTTTGCTCGGCAAAGATATTCGCCGCAGGCTGAAGGCCGAGCGCGAGCTGGCCGACGCCTTGGCCTTCAGGAAAGCCATGGAAGACTCACTGGTGACCGGCCTGCGCGCGCGCGACCTGCAAGGCCACACCACCTATGTCAACCCCGCCTTTTGCGAGATGGTGGGCTTTAGCGCTGATGAGCTGCTGGCGACCCAAGTGCCCGCCCCCTATTGGCCCCCTGCGCTGGTGGACGAATACCAACAACGCCAGGCGATTCGCCTGGCGGGCAATCTGCCGCCGCGTGAAGGTTTCGAGTCGGTGTTCATGCGCAAAAACGGCTCGCTGTTTCCGGTGCTGGTCATCGAGGCCCCGCTGATCAACGCCCTGGGCGTGCAGACCGGCTGGATGAGCGCCTTTCTGGACATCAGTGAGCAGCGCCGCATTGAAGAGCAGTCCCGCGCCAGCCAGGAGCGTCTGCAAGCCACCGCCCGGCTGGCTACCGTGGGAGAGATGGCCTCATTACTCAGCCATGAGCTGAACCAGCCGCTGGCCGCTATTTCGAGCTATGCCACAGGGTCGGTCAATTTGCTGCGTGGTGGGTCGTCCGAGCAGGGGGCCCTGCCGACTGCGCTGCGTGAGGACATTGAACTGGCCATGCGCCGCATTGCCGAGCAGGCTGAGCGGGCGGGCAAGGTCATCAAAAGCGTGCATGATTTTGTGCGCCGTCGCGATCAGGCCCGTGAGGCTGTCGCGCCACAGGCGCTGGTGGATGCCGTGCTGCCATTAGTTAGCCTGCAAGCCCGCAAGCTGGCGGTGCGGGTACAGATGCAGATAGCGTCTGACTTGCCACCGGTGCAGTGTGACCGCACCATGATTGAGCAGGTGCTGCTGAACCTGGCGCGCAACGGCATGCAAGCCATGGACCGCCCCGAGATCACCGAGCGGGTGTTGCATGTGAAGGTAGGCCGTGCCGAGGGCAGCGTGCGCGGGCGCGAGCAGTGGCTGGCGTTCTCGGTGGCCGATGGCGGGTTGGGTATTTCTGACGAAGTGCGCCAACAGTTGTTCACCCCGTTTTTCACGACCAAGGCCGAGGGCATGGGCCTGGGCCTGAGCCTGTGCCGCACGGTGATCGAGCAGCACGGCGGCGCGCTGGTGTTTGAGCCCAACAAGCCGCAAGGCACGGTGTTTATCTTCACGCTGCGAGTTTCGCGGCCCGCACCATAAGCCGCCCCCCGCCCGCACCATCCCCTCACCTTGCCCTAACATCACGCTATGCAACCTGTCATTGATGCCTGCGTATTCATTGTGGACGACGACACCGGCGTGCGCGACGCGCTGGCCTGGCTGCTTCGCTCGCGCCGCCTGACCAGCCAGTTGTTTGACAGCGCAGAGGCGTTTCAAGCTGTGGCCAAAAAGGGGCTGCCGATGGACCAACCGATTTGCCTGCTGCTGGACGTGCGCATGTCCGGCATGAGCGGGCTGGCGCTGTTTGACTGGCTGATTAGCCAAAACCTGCATATGGGTTTGCCGGTGATTTTTTTGACTGGCCATGCCGATGTGCCGACTGCTGTGGATGCCGTCAAGCGCGGTGCATTTGACTTCTGCGAAAAGCCGTTTTCTGACAACGCGCTGGTGGACCGCATTGAACAGGCCCTGGCGCAGTCGGCAGGCATCGTCAACGCGCGCAAAGGGGCGGCTCTCTTGACGGCGCGTGTGTCAGAACTGACCGACAGGGAGCGCGATGTGATGGGTCTGGTAGTGGAGGGCCTGCCCAACAAGCTGATTGCAGACAGGCTTGACATCAGCGTGCGCACGGTAGAGGTTCATCGCGCGCGGGTGTTTGACAAGATGGACGTGAAGTCTGCCGTAGAGTTGGCCAATGCGATTAGTTCGCTACGAAAAACGTAGCAAACTATTGATATCTGACGAGGACTAAAGAGTTTTTTTGTCCGGAATTTTATCTTCGGGGCGGTTGTGCAGCTCGCCATTCTTGCGCCCGGAAAACATGGTCCACCACACAATGGCAATCAAGATCACCATGGCGCCAAAGGCCTCAAGCAAAATCAAACTCATGAATCAACCTCTGCGCATTGTTTGGAATTTGCTGATTGTAGGAACGCTGGCCGCCTGTGGTTCGGTGCCTGTGCAATCCCCCACGCCCCCCCCGTCACTGCCATCGCAGCCCGGTGTTTCCCCTGCCGGACCAGTCGCCTTGCCTGTCCCGGTCCGGCCCGGCGCTCCGGGTGGTTACTACGCACCCCCTGGCGACACAGCCCCGCTACCTGGCCTGATCTTGCAAGGTAAGAGCCGCTGGGTGCCGGTACGCTGGGCCGAGTTGCCCGGCTTGGCCGACGATGCCCTGCATGAAGCCTGGAACGCCTGGATCAAGGGTTGCGAGAAGCCCGGCCCGACCTTTGCGCCGCTGTGCAGCGAGGTGCGTGTGTTGAGTATTGGCTCATTGGATGAGCAACGCAACTGGCTGACCACCCGACTGCAACCCTACCGTGTTGAGGCCATCCAGGGTGACCCGCAAGGCTTGCTGACCGGGTACTACGAACCCATGATGGACGCCTCGCGCGTACCCACGGCAGAGTTCAAGGTGCCGCTGTACCAAACCCCATTGCCCCCGGTGAGCCTGGCGCAGCGCAAGCCATGGTTCACCCGGCAAGAGATCGACTCATCGCCTCAGGCTCAAGCCGCATTGCGCGGCCGCGAGATTGCTTATCTGGCTGACCCGGTGGACGCACTGGTGTTGCAAATTCAGGGCTCGGGGCGCATCCGCATCACCGAGCGGGACGGCACGCAACGCACGGTGCGCCTGGCCTTTGCCGGGTCCAACGACCAGCCCTACAAAAGCGTAGGCCGCTGGCTGCTTGACCAAGGTGCTCTCAAAGATGCGTCGTGGCCTGCCATCAAGGCTTGGACGCTGCAAAACCCGCAGCGCGTGCAGGAAATGTTGTGGAGCAACCCGCGCACCACTTTTTTCAAAGAAGAGGTTTTGCAGGATTCCGATGCCGCTTTCGGGCCACGTGGTGCGCAGGGCGTGCCCCTGACCCCAGGGCGCTCCATCGCGGTGGACCCCGGCAGCATTCCCTATGGCACGCCAGTCTGGCTATCGTCCAACGGGCCACTGACCAGCCTGAACAAACTGGTGCTGGCGCAAGACACCGGCAGCGCCATCACCGGTGGCGTGCGGGCTGATTACTTCACCGGCTGGGGCCAGGCGGCGGCGGATCTGGCGGGGCGGCTGAAGCAGCCCCTGAGTTTGTGGGTGTTGTGGCCGCAGAAATGAAAATAGTTAAGTGAATCGAACTCAAGTCCCCGTCAAACATCAATAGTTTGCTATTAATTCAGGACTAAATTCAGCCGCAATTATTTAACGGCAATGCCTAAGTGCTGCAGGGGCAACGCGCTGGAGTCCTTGACCTCGCCCAGTGAAAAGCTGGTGTGCAAGTCTTTCACATTGGGGAGGTTGATCAGCACCTTGCGGGCGAACTGTGAAAACGTGTCGAGGTCGCGCGACACCACTTGCAGCTCGAACGTGCCCGCCCCGCTGATGTAGTGGCAGGAAACGATTTCGGGGATTTTGCGAATCGCCTCCTCCATCTCGCGGGTGGATTCGCCGGTGTTGCGGTCGGCGTCCAGCCGGACAAAGGCCAGCACGCCCAGACCAATCTTCTTGCGGTCAATTTCGGCGTGGTAGCCCTTGATAAAGCCACCTTCTTCCAGCGCCCGCACACGTCGCCAGCATGGCGCTGCCGATAGCCCCACGCGTGCGGCAAGCTCGGTGTTGGTCAGGCGCCCGTCGAGTTGCAATTCATTCAGGATGGTGAGATCAAATTTATCGAGTGTTTCCATGGTTGCTAATTTTAAGCAAGATCCTTTCTTTTATAGACTAAAACAAGGCATAAAAAGCAAAGACATATCAGAGCCTGCGGCATAAACTTTGCTCCTGACTAGGGGAACCTCCCCAACCGATTTCAAACCATTGTCCGCATTTTGGAAAGCCAAAACCCATGAACGCACCGCTGCCCGACCACATCCGCCAAGCGCTGGAAACCGTCACGCTGGACGACAAATACAGCCTGGACTACGGGCGCGCCTTCATGAGCGGCGTGCAGGCGCTGGTCAATCTACCCATGTTGCAACGACTGCGTGACCAGCTGGCGGGCAAAAACACGGCGGGGTTTATCAGCGGCTACCGGGGCTCTCCCTTGGGTGGGTATGACCAGGCGCTGTGGAAAGCCGAGAAATACCTCAAGGCGCAAAACATCATCTTCCAGCCAGGCGTGAATGAAGAGCTGGCCGCCACCGCTTTGTGGGGTACGCAGCAGCTGGGTTTTGCGCCACCGGGCAGCAACAAGTTTGATGGCGTGTTTGGCATTTGGTATGGCAAGGGGCCGGGTGTGGACCGCTGCTCGGACGTGTTCAAACACGCCAACATGGCGGGCACCACCGAGTTTGGTGGCGTCATCGCGGTGGCGGGGGACGACCATATTTCCAAAAGCTCCACCGCCGCGCACCAGAGCGACCACATCTTCAAGGCCTGCGGCACGCCGGTGTTTTTTCCGGCCAATGTGCAGGAGATTCTGGACCTGGGCATTCATGCCTTTGCCATGAGCCGGTTTTCGGGCGTTTGGGCGGGCATGAAGACGATTCAGGAGATTGTCGAATCCAGCGCCACTGCCATGATTGACCCCGAGCGTGTGCAGATCAAAATACCAACCGATTTCGTCATTCCCCCGGGTGGCCTGCACATTCGTTGGCCGGACCATGCGCTGGAGCAGGAAGCCCGGCTGTTCGACTACAAGTGGTACGCCGCGCTGGCCTACATCCGCGCCAACCGGTTGAACTACAACGTCATCGAAGGTAAAAATGACCGCTTTGGCCTGATCGCCAGCGGCAAGGCCTTCAACGACACGCGCCAGGCCCTGCTGGATTTAGGGCTGGACGATGCCACCTGCCAACGCATCGGCATTCGCCTGCACAAGGTGGGCGTGGTGTGGCCGCTGGAGGCGCAATTGACGCGCGAATTTGCCACTGGTTTGCAAGAAATTTTGGTGGTGGAGGAAAAGCGCCAGGTCATTGAATACCAGTTGAAAGAAGAGCTGTACAACTGGCGTGCCGATGTGCGGCCCACGGTACTGGGCAAGTTCAACGAGGCCGAGCGTGGCGATGCCAACCAGCAATATGGCAGCGGTGGCGAGTGGTCCATGCCCAACCCCAGCGCCAGCACGTTGTTGCGTGCCAATGCGGATTTGTCCCCTGCCATCATCGCTCGCGCGATTGCGCAGCGCTTGAAAAAACTGGGCGTGGACGCGGATATCACCGCCCGCATGGACGCGCAACTGGCGATTCTGGATGCCAAAGAAAAATCCATGCAGGTGCTGGAAGTCACCGGTGTCAAAGGGGCGGATCGCCAGCCCTGGTTCTGCTCGGGTTGCCCGCACAACACATCGACCAAGGTGCCCGAAGGTTCACGCGCCATGGCTGGTATTGGCTGCCATTTCATGAGCATCTGGATGGACCGCAGCACCACCGGCTTTACCCAAATGGGTGGCGAGGGCGTGCCCTGGGTGGGGCAGCAACCCTTCAGCAACGACCAGCACATGTTTGCCAACCTGGGGGACGGCACCTACTTTCACAGCGGTCTGCTGGCGGTGCGCCAGAGCATCGTAGCGGGGGTGAACATCACTTACAAAATTCTCTACAACGATGCGGTGGCCATGACCGGCGGACAGCAGGTGGGAGAGCGGCCCGAGGGGCATTCGGTGGTACAGATCGCCCAGTCGATGCGGGCAGAAGGTGCCATCAAGATCGTTGTCGTCACGGACGAACCCGACAAATACGACGGTGTGACACTGGTGGACGGCGTAACCGTACACCACCGCGACGAACTGGACACGATCCAGAAACAGTTCCGCGAAATCAAGGGCACCACGGTCATCATTTACGACCAGACCTGCGCGACCGAGAAACGCCGCCGCCGCAAGCGCGGTACCTTGGTAGACCCCGCCAAACGCGTGGTGATCAACGAGCTGGTGTGCGAGGGCTGTGGCGATTGCGGCGTGCAGAGCAACTGCCTGAGTGTGGAGCCGCTGGAAACTGAATTTGGCCGCAAACGGCAAATCAACCAGAACACCTGTAACAAGGACATTTCCTGCGTCAAAGGCTTTTGCCCCAGCTTCGTGACGGTTGAGGGCGGTCAGCTCAAGAAGAAAGACAAGGGCAGTGGCGCGAACGCTGTGCCCTCACCGTTTGAGCTGGGTACCTTGCCTGAGCCGGTATTTGCGCATCTGGCGAGGTCAAGAGACGGAGCCTCTCCGGTTTGGGGCATCGTGGTGGCAGGGGTGGGCGGCACAGGCGTTATCACCATTGGCCAGTTGCTGGGCGTGGCCGCACACTTGGAAGGCAAGGGCATCGTCACCCAAGATGCGGGCGGGCTGGCGCAAAAGGGCGGTGCCACCTGGAGCTATGTGCTGATTGGTGACCAGCAAGAGGACATCCGCACCACTCGCGTGGGTATGGCGGGGGCGGACCTGATCATCGGTTGTGACCCCATCGTGTCGGTGGCCAAAGAGACGTTGTTGCGCATGCGTGCGGGCCGTACCCACGTGGCGCTCAACTCCAACAGCACGCCCACCGCTGCTTTTGTAAAAAACGGCAACTGGCAAAACCCGGCTGACCAGTGCGTGGCAGAAATCATCGACCTGGTGGGCCGGACGAGCGTGGGGGTGTTTGATGCGGACGCCGCGTCCACCCAACTGTTGGGTGACAGTATTTATACCAACCCCATGATGCTGGGCTACGCTTGGCAAAAAGGCTGGATTCCGCTGAAAAAGTCGTCGTTACTGCGGGCTATGGAGCTCAATGCGGTGGCCGTTCAAAACAACAAAGCAGCGTTTGAGTGGGGCTGCCGTGCCGCGCACGATCTGGCCTCTGTGCAAAAACTGTTGAATCCCGGCAGCATCGTGGAATTCAAGAAACGTGAAACGCTGGTCAGTATTATTTCGCGCCGGGTTGAGTTTTTGACGGCGTATCAGGATGCTACTTACGCGCAAAGTTATCAGGCCTTGGTGCAGCAGGTGCAAAAAGTGGAAGAGCCCGTAGGTGTCACCATAGGCATCAAACACCTGCCCCTGACCGAAGCGGTAGCGCGTTACCTGTTCAAACTGATGGCTTACAAGGACGAATACGAAGTTGCGCGCCTGCACACTGACCCGGTCTTCCACGCCAAGGTCAATGCCATGTTTGAAGGTGATTTCAAACTGAACTACCACCTGGCACCGCCGTTGATTGCCAAAGCCAACGACAAGGGCGAGTTGCAGAAGCAGAAGTTCGGGCCGGGCATGCTGATGGCGTTCAAGCTGCTGGCACCGTTGAAAGGACTGCGGGGCGGTGCTTTTGATATCTTCGGAAAGACGGAGGAGCGCCGCCAGGAGCGGACACTGATCGTGGACTACCGGGCCAGCGTGGACGAAATCCTGAAGGCGCTGACGCCGGACAACCACGCGACGGCTGTTGAAATGGCCCGCATTCCTGAGCAAATCAAAGGATTCGGCCACGTGAAGGCGCGCAACCTGAAAGTGGCACGCCAAAACTGGGCCACTCTGTTGGCTCGGTTTCGCAGTCCGTCCACAGCGCAGCGGGCGGCTTGAAGGCAGATTTAATCATCAAAAATGCCTCAAGTCCCCGTCAAATATAGGGAATTAGCTACAAAAACAATAGTAAATCACAATCGTTGACCCCGCTTACAATGCCGGGCTCGCCACAACACGGCCTCTTTTGGGGCTTTATTGTTGGGTGCTTAACGTTTTTGGAATACTTATTGTGGAGTTGCCTGTGTTTATTTCTTCCGCCTTTGCCCAAACTGCTCCTGCCGCTGCCGCCGGGGGGGACATGCAGTCTTCCCTGATGAGCATGTTGCCGCTGGTGCTGATGTTCGTGGTGCTTTACTTCGTGATGATTCGGCCCCAGATGAAAAAGCAGAAGGAGCATCGCAGCATGATTGATGCGCTGGCCAAGGGCGATGAAGTCGCCACCGCAGGCGGCGTGCTGGGCAAAGTCACCAAGCTGGGTGACAGCTACCTGGGCCTGGAAATAGCAACGGGTGTTGAGGTGCAGGTGCAGCGCAGCGCGGTGGTACAGGTGCTGCCCAAAGGCACCATGAAGTAACAGCCCACCCAAGCGACTTTGCGACTATGAACCGTTACCCGGTATGGAAATACGCAATCATCTTGATTGCATTGGTGGTGAGCGCGCTGTACACGCTGCCCAACTTTTTTGGTGAATCGCCTGCGGTGCAGGTGTCAGCTGCCAAAGCCAGTTTCAAGGTCGACAGTGCCACCCAAGCGCGGGTTGAGGAAGCGTTAAAGACTGCGGGTATCGCGGCAGAGGCTGTTTCGCTGGATGGCGCCTCCATCAAAGCCCGATTTGCCTCGTCAGAGGCACAGTTGAAGGCCAAAGACGCTATCCAGAAAGCGCTGGTGCCTGATGCGGCTGAGCCGGGCTACGTGGTGGCTCTTAACCTGCTGTCGCGCTCCCCTGCCTGGTTGACGGCTTTGCACGCCGCGCCCATGTATTTGGGGCTGGATTTGCGCGGTGGCGTGCATTTCATGCTGCAGGTGGACATGCAAGCGGCGTTAACCAAAAAGGCCGAGTCGCTGTCGGGCGATATCCGCACCGTGCTGCGCGAGAAAAATATTCGCCACGGCGGCATCAGTCGCAATGCACAGTTGATTGAAATTCGGTTTCGCGATATGGCCACGCTGGAGGCTGCCAAACGGGTAATTCAGGACCAGTTTTCGGATTTGCAAACGACTGATGGCGCGGACGGTGCAGATTTCAAGCTCACGGCCTCCATCAAACCGGCCTCTGCACGCACCGTGCAAGACCAGGCATTGAAACAAAACATTACCACCCTGCACAACCGAATCAATGAGTTGGGTGTGGCCGAGCCAGTCATTCAGCAGCAGGGCCAAGACCGTATCGTGGTGCAACTGCCTGGCGTGCAAGACACAGCCAAAGCCAAAGACATCCTGGGCCGCACCGCCACGCTTGAAGTGCGCATGGTGGATGAAGGCGGCGAGGCCCGCGCGGCGGAAAGCGGCAGCGGCCCGGTGCCTTTTGGTTCAGAGCGCTTTTTGGAACGCGGCGGGCAGGCCGTGATCGTCAAGAAGCAGGTGATTTTGACGGGTGAAAACCTGACCGATGCGCAGCCCGGCTTTGATTCTCAAACGCAAGAGGCGGCGGTGCACCTGACGCTCGATGCCAAAGGGGCGCGTATTTTCAGAGACGTTACGCGCGAAAGCATTGGCAAGCGCATGGCAATCATTCTGTTTGAAAAAGGCAAGGGCGAGGTGGTGACCGCCCCTGTTATTCGCTCTGAAATTTCTGGCGGGCGCGTTCAAATTTCAGGCCGCATGACCACAGTCGAGGCGGCTGACACGGCCTTGCTGCTGCGCGCTGGCTCATTGGCTGCGCCCATGGAAATCATCGAAGAGTTGACCATTGGCCCCAGCCTTGGTGCTGACAACATCGCCAAGGGCTTCAACAGTGTGACCTGGGGTTTCCTGGCGGTGACGGCGTTCATGTGCATGTATTACCTGCTGTTTGGTGTGTTCTCCAGCATCGCGCTGGCATTCAACTTGCTGCTGTTGGTGGCGGTGCTGTCCATGTTGCAGGCCACCTTGACCCTGCCCGGCATGGCCGCCATGGCGTTGGTGTTGGGCATGGCGATTGATGCCAACGTGCTCATCAACGAGCGTGTTCGCGAAGAGTTGCGCAATGGCGCTTCGCCGCAAGCCGCTATTCACGCCGGCTATGACCGCGCTTGGGCGACGATTCTGGACTCCAACGTCACCACGTTGATTGCCGGTATGGCTTTGCTGGCATTTGGTTCTGGTCCAGTACGGGGTTTTGCGGTGGTGCACTGCCTGGGCATTTTGACCAGCATGTTCTCGGGCGTGTTTTTCTCGCGCGGCTTGGTGAACTTGTGGTACGGTCGAAAAAATAAACTTAAAAGCGTATCGATCGGGACTGTTTGGCGTCCCGAAAAGTTGGCGTAGAACCGAGTACAGGGTAGACAAAGATGGAATTTTTCAAAATTCGCCGCGACATTCCATTCATGCGGAATGCATTGGTGTTCAACCTGGTTTCGCTGGCCACATTCTTGGCAGCTGTGTTCTTCCTGTTTTCGCGAGGTCTGCACTTGTCGGTGGAATTCACCGGTGGCACGCTGATGCAGGTGAGCTATTCACAGGCGGCCGATCTGAATTCGGTACGCAACACGGTGGCGTCGCTGGGGTTTGGCGACGTGCAGGTGCAAAACTTTGGTACCGCCCGCGACGTGATGATCCGCATGCCTGCGACCAAAGGCGTGAGCTCGGCCCAGCAGGGTGACAAGGTGATGGCGTCCCTGAAGGCTGCCAACCCCACTGCCACGTTGCTGCGCACAGAATTTGTTGGCCCGCAGGTGGGCGACGAACTGGCCACCGACGGTTTGAAGGCGCTGGCCTTTGTGGTGGTGGGCATCATGATATACCTCGCCATACGGTTTGAATGGAAGTTTGCCGTCGCTGCCATCATTGCCAACTTGCATGATGTGATCATCATTCTGGGGTTTTTCGCATTTTTTCAGTGGGAGTTTTCTCTGCCCGTACTGGCGGCAGTGTTGGCCGTGCTGGGCTACTCGGTGAACGAATCAGTAGTTATTTTTGACCGAATTCGCGAGAACTTTCGCCGTTATCGCAAGATGAACACGGTGGAAATCATCGACAACGCCATTACCTCAACCATCAGCCGCACCATCATCACCCATGGCTGCACCCAGCTCATGGTGCTGTCCATGCTGTTATTTGGCGGTGCCACACTGCACTACTTTGCGCTGGCGCTGACGATTGGCATTCTATTTGGCATTTATTCATCGGTGTTCGTGGCGGCTGCCATTGCCATGTGGCTGGGTATCAAACGAGAAGACTTGATCAAAGGGCCTCTTAAAAAAGACGGCGACCCAAATGATCCCAACGTGGGTGCCACCGTTTAACAGTACGATTTTGACCATGGCAAGTAATCCCTCATTCGCCCAACGTGCGCAACTGGCGTCAGAGGCGCGCAAGCGCTTCGTGGCAGATGCCGGGCAAGCGATGGTAGAAGTGAGTGCGGCCGTGCAAGAGCGCCTGTTGGCCTTGATGAGCGAGGCGGCCCCCATGCGCGAAATGCAGGTCCGCCGCGATGCCTGGGATTTTTACCAACGCGCCCGTATGCCTTGGCTGGACGGCACGCTCAAGCAGTGGCAAAAAGCCCTGCTGCCACCCACTGCCACGGCCAGCGTTCGACTGGATGCAGACGCCCTGCAATTGGTGGGCACCGAGGTCGTCGAAAACAAAATTTTGGCATCTCGCCTGGTGTTGGGCGTGGTTGAAAAGGTGGTCACCGAGCTGGACGACTTGCGCGTTCGCATGAAGTTGCTGGAAGGCAACAAAGAACTTGAGAGTCATGACGTGTTGCGCCCCGAAGTGCTGATGCTTCAAATGGTGGAGCAGTGGACGGTAGCCGGTATGCAGCGTGATACCTGGCCTTTGGTGCATGACACGGTGCAGCGCCTTTTGACCGAGCGCCTGAAAAAGGCTTACGAGCAGTGCAACGAGTTTCTGATCAAGCAAGGTGTTTTGCCCACCATTGAGTTAAGTGACCGTGTCAAACGCATACCATCTGCCGAGCAGCCGCCCCGAGGTATTCATCGCGCTCCCGGCCAAACGCCTGAGCATGATCCGAACACGGGTGGCGGCATATCAACTCAAAGTAGTGGACATAGTGGTGGACATAGTGGCTATGGCCCCATGGGTGGGCATGGCGGTACCAATCCTTCGGGTGCCAACGCTAGCCAAGGTCAGACCTCGGGCCATGGGCCAGCGCAGTCGCCGGGTCGTTCAGACCGCCCATTTAGCGGACGGCTGGGATGGGCAGGCGATGCCCCAGACAGCCAGGGTGCATCGGGTAAGCCATCCTCCAGTGGCGCGCCCTCCCATCAGCCTGCGGCCTCGGCCTATGGCAACGCGAGTGAAGAAACTCGCATGTTGACTTCCACCACGCCGCTGGCGCGTGCGCGCAGCCGTGCGCAAGGGGTAATGGGCCAGCTCAAGCGCTTGCTCATTGGTCGTATTGGCGCTGATGCGGAATCCAGCACTACGTCGCCCGCATCACCGGCGTTGGCGGCTGCGTTGGCGGTGCGTCCGGCGCGTGATACCGATGGTTACGGTGATGGTGGCACGGTGCTGGAGGACCACTCCTCAGCGGGTATTGCCCGTGTGGCGGGGCGTTTGCGCGAAGAAACCAACGAGCTCAAGAAAAAAGCCGAAGGTAAAAGTGAAAAAGCCACTATCGAGATAGTGGCGCTGATGTTTCAAGCCATTTTGCAAGAAGAACGCATTCCGCCCGGTATTCGGGTTTGGTTTGCGCGGCTGCAAATGCCCGTGCTGCGAGTGGCGCTGGAAGAGCCCGACTTTTTTAGCACGTTGAATCACCCGGCCCGCGAGCTTATTGACCGCATGGGCTCGTGCGTGATGGGTTTTGATGCCAGCGGCATTCAAGGCGCGGCCATGGAGGCTGAAGTCAAACGCGTGGTGCAGGTCATTGAGCAGTATCCCGAGACCGGCAAACGCGTCTACCAGCTGGTCTATGACGAGTTTCAGAAATTTTTAGCCAAGTTCTTGACCGAAAAAGGTTCCACTCAAAAAGTGGTGAGCGTGGCGCAGCAGGTTGAGCAAAAAGAAACGCTCACGATCCAGTACACCATTGAGATGCGCAACATGCTCAAAGATGTACCTGTGCGCGATGAGATTCGCGAGTTTTTGTTCAAAGTGTGGGCCGAGGTGCTGGCCGTGGCCGCGGTGCGCAAAGGCCCTCAGCATGCCGACACGCTGGATTTGAAAAAATCATCCACCGACCTCGTCTGGGCGGCCAGCGCCAAGCCCAACCGTAGCGACCGTGCCAAGGTCATCGCGGATCTGCCCCGACTGTTGCAGCGCTTGCGCACAGGCATGACGCTGCTCGGCTTGCCGCCGTCCGAGCAAGACCGGCACCTCAAAACTGTCAGTGACACGCTGGCAGATGCCTTTTTGTCCAAGACCCAGGCCATCCCGCAAGCGCAAATTGAGGCCATGGCCAAGCGCTTGGCCAATCTGGAAGATTTCGTCAGCGAAGACGGCATGGGTGACATTCCGCTGGACGGCGACAGCATTGAGATCATGCTGGGCATCGACGCGTCTACCCTTGATGTGGTGGCCGATGGCGGTTCCAAACCCAGCGTGGCCATGGTCGCGTGGGCCAACGAGTTGCAATTGGGGGCTTGGTTCACGCTGGATCACAGCCGGCGCGTGACACGTGTCCAATTTGCCTGGCGCAGTGACCGCCGTCATCTGAACCTGTTTGCGTCCGCCGATGGGCACAGCTATTTGATTCAGGCGGGTCGCTTGGCCGCATATTTGCAGGCGGGCTTGCTGTTGCCCGAAGAAGAAGAAACCTTGACGGTGCGCGCCACCCGCGATGCGCTGGTCAAGCTGGAGGCCAACCCGGAGCGCTTGCTGGGTTAGATATTCAGTGCGCCTGGCGGTGGCTGCTGTCGTCGCACAACTCGTCGAGCACCAGCGCGTCCGGCTCTTCGCCAAAGCTCCAATAGACCATCAGTACGATGATTTTCAGGTCGTCCAGCGCCAACGGGTCGCCGGGGGCGGCCATGGCGCGGTCCAGCACGATCTCGCGCATGTGGGCGGGCAGCACGTTGGAGGATTCCAAAAAGCTCACAAAGCCCAAGCACTCTGACCCCAAGTGATCCTGCTCGGCGACCGAATACACACGCATGCTGTGGGCTGACTGTGCGGTGGCCGGACAAACTGATCCTTGCGTCCAGGTGGCGGGTGGCATCAGGCGCGTTGGGTTAGTTAATGCGGACTTGCCGGCATCGCCCGAGGGGTCGCAGTCAGCCTTGTCCACACTGATCTGTGTGCCGTGCGCCACCAAACTCAGGCCGCTGAGCCACTCCAGCGCGTCTTCGATCTCATCGCGCTCGAAGCCGACGGCGTTCAATTTACGCTCCAAGTGATCCAGCTGGGGGCAGGCGTCACCGTTCCAATAGTTTTCGTAGACGAAGGCAAGGACTTCAAACATGGCCTCAATATAGCGCACAAAATTGCCTTGTGGCTAGCAATGAAGCCCCCTAAAAGGCGTGTTATTAGGCTTGTTATTGAGCGGGTATCAAGCCTGCCCCACCCTTTGAAACAAGCCGCCCGGTAACCGTGCCACCAAGCCGTCTAACTCCAACGTCATCAAATGCGCTTGCAGGCTGGGGGTGTCGATGCCGGTGCGGGCTTGGAGCGCGTCCAGGCTGACCGGGTCGAAGCCCAGGGCCGTCAGCAGCACATTTTCAGTATCAAAAGAGCCTGAAGTCCCCGTGTTTTCTGCATTGCTTGCTATTAAGTTTGTAGTATCTGCTGCGATGATTGCGGGTGCCAGATAGTCCAGTCGCATGTCTTCCAGAACATCCTGCGCTGACTCCACCAGTTTCGCGCCCAGGCGAATCAGTGCGTGGCAGCCGCGTGAATTCACGGAGTGGATGGAGCCGGGTATGGCGAACACCTCTTTGCCTTGCTCGGCCGCTAGACGCGCGGTGATGAGCGAGCCGGACTTCAGTGCGGCCTCCACCACCAATGTGCCCTGGGACAAACCAGCAATCAGGCGATTGCGCTTGGGGAAGTTGGCCGCTATCGGCGGCGTGCCCAGCGGGTATTCGCTGATGATCAAGCCCTGCTGGGCGATGGCGTGTGCAAGTTTGCGGTGCCGGCTGGGGTAGACCCGGTCCAGCCCGGTACCTACCACGGCGATGGTTGCCAGCCGCCCGACGTCTGCTGCCATGCCCTCCAGTGCGCCCTGGTGAGCAGCACCATCCACGCCCAGTGCCAAACCCGATACCACGGTCAAACCTGCGCTGCTCAAGGACTTGGCAAACTGCTGCGCATTGTCCAGGCCTTGCGGCGTGGGATTGCGGCTGCCCACAATGGCAACGCTGAGCGCCAGGCTGGCAGCCAAGCATTGGTCAAACTGATCTGATTGTAAAAACCCAGCTCCCAGCAGGTACAACATCAGCGGCGGGTCCTCGATGTTCAGCAGGCCGGCGGGGTAGGCCGCGTCGCTGAGCACCAAAATACGCCGTAGCGCCATACCGGGGATCGGTGCAGACCCATCGCCGGCGCACAGCCATTGCCAGGTGGTCTCCAGTAAAACAGCCAGGCCGGGCGGTTCACGACGAAGCTCGCTGGCCTGCAGCGGGCTGACGACTTGGCTCAGTGCTGCGGTGGTCTGGGTGAAGATAGATTGCGGCAGCCCGAAAGCGGCCAGGAGCTTGCGGGCGGCGCTGTTGCCCACACCTGGCGTGAGCGTCAGCCGCAGCCAGCCGACTAGTTCATCTCGCTCCATGGCGACGGGCAAGCAGTGGGGCGTTGAAATACGTTGCAATATGTCGTAATGGCCGGGATAGATCAGCGCGGGTTGATCAACTTGTCGCCCACCCGTACACCTTGGGTGATG
Organism: Burkholderiales bacterium; assembly: GCA_031419575.1. Lineage (GTDB taxonomy): Bacteria > Pseudomonadota > Gammaproteobacteria > Burkholderiales > Burkholderiaceae_C > JANYCG01. The sequence continues at coordinate 19,522 of JANOLC010000049.1, forward strand.
TCCAGGATGAGCGCGTAAGAGACTCGCTCGAAGGTGCGAAACACCATCATCAAGCCGTTGCGCTCGTTAGGCAATTTCAGCTCGGTTTTGGCCTCGTCCGTCTTGTCGATGACGCGCTGACCATCCTTCAAAATCGCCAGCACATAGCCGCTTTCCATGCCGTCTTTGCTGCCCCGGTTGATAGTCACCACTTGGTTTTGTGCGGCGTTGGCCACGCTGCTGCCATAAACCGACACCACACGGGCATCCACCTTCATGGCTGGTGCGCGGGGTACGTAACTGGTTAACAGGCGCTCGGGTTCAGGGAGCAGGCGGTCGCCCACCCGTATTTCTTCTTTGGCCCCCACGATGTCGATGGTGGCGGGGATGATGTCGGTCTTTTCCTTGCCGTCTTTGTCGGTCGACTGTTCAGTGGACTCGCCCCGCACCAACCTGGCTTTGCCCACGTACTGCGCCTCGTAGCCCAGCACCTCGCCGCTCAGAGGGTCTTTCAACGGCGTGGCATTGCGGAACACGCGGTACTCCAGTTGCTTGCCCGTGCCGTTGGCGATTTTGTTGTCGTTGGGGCCGCGTGCATAGGCGCGGTCGCCCCGGCTCAGCAGCACACGGCCTTCTTGGGTGGCGACGATGCGTGGCGATGCTTTCAGGCCGTTTTCGTCCACGATGATGGGCTCTGCCAAAAATGGTTCAATGAATTGCGACTTCAGCGTGGTGATCACCTCGTCTGCCAGGCTCTCGTAGCGGGTGCGTGGTGAGACGCGAACTGTCTGGATGCCATTGGCGTCATCGCCAGTGCCCCGTGAGCGCAGCGTGGCGCGGCCATTCTTTTTCTCCAGCACCAACTGCTGTCCCGGGAAGATGCGGTGCGGGTTTTTGATCTCGGCCATGTTCATGCCCCAAAGCTCGGGCCAACGCCACGGACTGGTGAGAAACAGGCCTGAAATCGCCCACAGGGTGTCGCCACTTTTAACCGTGTAGTTGTCAGGTGCGGTGGGGCTAAGCTCGCTCAAGGGCACGCCCGCCGTGGCGACTTGCTCGGCGGTGGCTTTTTGAACCGGGGTGATGGGGAAGCTGGGCGCGCTTTGCGCCTGTGCCGAGCCGCAAAACAACGCGTTGGCCAATGACGCGGTGAGTGCGCCCAGAAAGGTGAATGAGGTGAATGAGGTCAGTGCGACCTTGGCCCGGGTCATGTAGGGGGTCATAGCCTTCGCCAATGAGGTGTTTACGATGGTCATGGGTGTCAACATAGTTTGATGCTTTTTGGGTGGTGCCCGCAAGGCTTGGATTGCGGCGACAATCTTGATAAATTACACACGATTCTGCGCTCAAGCCCTTGATTGGGCAACGTTTTCTGCACTGTAGCCCTGCGGGAACGACCAAAAGTAGCGAAAATAACGACATCTTTGAAGAGAATTCATGGCTTTACTCCCCATTCTTTGTTACCCCGACCCCAAACTGCACAAGGTGGCCAAGCCCGTGCTGGCGGTCGACGCGCGCATTCAAACGCTGATTGCCGACATGTTGGAGACTATGTTCGAGGCCAAAGGCATAGGCCTGGCCGCCACGCAGGTGGACGTGCATGAGCGGCTCATCGTCATTGACGTGTCCGAGGAGCGTAACCAGCCCGTGGTGCTGATCAACCCCGAAATCGTCTGGACCAGCGCCGAGACGCATTTGAACGAAGAAGGTTGCCTCTCCGTACCCGGTATTTACGACGGGGTGAAGCGCTTTGACGCCGTCAAGGTCAAAGCGCTTGATGGGCAGGGTCAGTCCCGCATCGTGGAGGCCGATGGCCTGCTGGCGGTGTGCATTCAGCATGAGATGGACCATTTGATGGGCAAGGTGTTTGTGGAATACCTCTCGCCCCTCAAACGCAATCGCATCAAAACCAAAATGCTCAAAGCCCAGCGTGACGAAGATCGTGATGATCGGCGTGAGGACCCGCGTTGACCTTGCGCGTCATCTTTGCGGGCACGCCCGAGTTTGCGCGTGTTGCCCTGGCCCAAATCCACACGGCGGGCCAAAAGGTGGGATATGAGGTGGGGTATGAAGTGGTGCTGGTACTTACCCAACCGGATCGGCCCAGCGGGCGTGGGCTGAAGCTGCAACCCAGCGCCGTCAAGCAATTTGCGTTAGACCACAACATCCCTGTCGCGCAACCCCGCAGCCTTAAATCTGACGGCAAATACCCCGACGATGCGGCGCAAGCCCGTGTTGCGATGGCCAACGCCCAAGCCGACGTGATGGTGGTCGCCGCCTATGGCTTGATCTTGCCCCAAGACGTGCTGAAAATACCTCGGCTGGGCTGCCTGAACATTCACGGCTCTCTGCTACCACGCTGGCGGGGTGCGGCGCCCATTCACCGTGCGATTGAAGCGGGCGATGCCCAAACCGGCATCACCATCATGCAGATGGATGTGGGGCTGGACACGGGTGACATGCTGCTGGTGCAAACCTGCCCTATCGCGCCGCTGGTCACCACCGGCCAATTACACGACCAGCTGGCCGTGCTGGGTGGCGAAATGATCGCCAAGGCGCTCGGTTTGGCCGAGACTGGGGCGCTGACCCCAGTCAAGCAACCCGAGCAAGGCATCACCTACGCACACAAGGTCGAGAAGAGCGAGGCGGCCATCAACTGGTCGCAATCCGCTACGGACATTGTGCGGCGCATCTGCGCTTTCAATCCCAACCCCGGCGCGCACACCGCGCTGGGCGGTGAGACGCTGAAAGTCTGGCGTGCCGAGGTGGTTGAAGCTGCGGCCCTTGCGGATACCGTTTCAATGCCTCAAACCGTAGTTCATGGGCAAATAGTGACTCTAGTCCCCGCTGGTATTTATGTTTATGCTATGAATTCAGTAGTGCGCCTGACTGAGCTGCAACGTGCCGGCGGCAAGCGCCTGAGTGCGGGCGATTTCCTGCGCGGCTTCCCACTGGCCGTGGGCGACGTGTTGAAGTAGGCGGGTCGCCGAGGTTGAGCGCCCGGTAGCGCTCCTACAATTTGGGCCTGGCACTTATCCACTCTCCAACCTCAGGACACCTCACCATGAACGTCATCCGCTTTTCAGACCTGTGTGCGCAAGGCAAAGTCACGGGTCAACGCGTGTTCATCCGCGCTGACCTCAACGTGCCGCAAGATGACGCGGGCCACATCACGGAGGACACCCGCGTTCGCGCCTCCATCCCGGCCATCCAGATGGCGCTGGACGCAGGTGCAGCGGTCATGGTCACCTCGCATCTGGGCCGCCCCACAGAAGGCGCTTTCAAGTCGACAGACTCGCTAGCCCCCGTGGCCGCCCGCTTGGGTGAGCTGCTGGGTCGGGAGGTGCCCCTGGTTTCCAACTGGGTGGACGGCTTTCAGGTCAACGGCACAGCACTGGCACCCGGCCAGGTCGTGTTGCTGGAAAACTGCCGCGTCAACCAAGGCGAGAAGAAAAATGACGAAACCTTGTCTAAAAAAATGGCGGCACTGTGCGACATTTTTGTGCATGACGCGTTCGGCACCGCGCACCGCGCCGAGGCCAGCACCTACGGCATTGCACAGTACGCGCCCATTGCCTGCGCTGGTCCCCTGCTCGCGGCAGAAATGGACGCCATCACCAAAGCATTGGCGGCACCCAAACACCCGCTGGTCGCCATCGTGGCGGGCTCCAAGGTGTCTACCAAGCTCACCATCCTCAAAAGCCTGGCCAGCAAGGTCGATCAGCTTATTGTGGGTGGTGGCATTGCCAACACCTTCATGCTGGCGGCTGGCCTGAAGATTGGCAAAAGCCTGGCCGAAGCCGACTTGGTGGCGGACGCCAAAGCCGTCATTGACGCCATGAAAGCCCGCAACGCTGCTGTGCCTATTCCCGTGGATGTGGTCACCGCTAAAACCTTTTCTGCCGATGCAGTGGCGACGGTCAAACTGGCCGCTGATGTGGCCGATGACGACTTGATTCTGGACATTGGCCCGCAAACCGCCGCTTTGCTGGCTGCCCAGCTGAAGCTGGCGGGCACCATCGTCTGGAACGGCCCGGTTGGTGTGTTTGAGTTCCCCGCGTTTGAGAACGGCACCAAGGTGATCGCCCACGCCATCGCTGAAAGTAGTGCGTTTTCCATTGCAGGTGGCGGTGACACGCTGGCAGCCATCGCCAAGTACGGCATTGAAGACAAGATGGGCTACATCTCCACCGGTGGCGGCGCATTTCTGGAAGTGCTGGAAGGCAAAACCCTGCCCGCGTTTGAGATATTGACGAAGCGCGCGGCGGGTTGAGCTTCCTGCCGACTCAGCAGCGGGCCTGAAGAGCCCGCCCGCTCAAGTTGGAGCGGTCATGTAACTGCTTCCGTGCAAAAATGGTAAGTTAATTACAAGGAGACCACTGCATGTTCAACCCCCCCATCGTTTTGCCCCGTCGCGCCACCAAAATTGTGGCCACGCTTGGCCCTGCCTCCAGCGACCCGGCGTTGTTGGAGCAGATGATTCGCGCGGGCGTCAATGTGGTGCGGCTCAACTTCAGCCACGGCAAGGCGCAAGACCATATCGACCGCGCTCGCATGGTGCGCGAAGCGGCTCTCCGCGCAGGCCGTGAGGTGGCCATCATGGCCGACCTGCAAGGCCCCAAAATCCGCGTGGGCAAGTTTGCTGAGGGCAAGGTCATGCTGGAGCCCGGTCAGAAGTTTTTGCTGGATGCCGCCCGCACCGAGCTGGGTGACATCAACGCTGTCGGGCTGGACTACAAAGCCCTGCCACGTGAGGTCAAAGCCGGAGACGTGTTGCTGCTGAATGACGGGTTGATCGTCATCACCGTTGATGCGGTCAAGGGCGACGTGGTGCACACCACCGTCAAGCTGGGTGGCGAGCTGTCCAACAACAAGGGCATCAACAAACAGGGCGGTGGCTTGACGGCTCCGGCGCTAACCGCCAAGGACATGGACGACATCCGCACCGCCATGGCGTTTCAGGCCGACTACGTGGCCGTGAGCTTCCCCAAAAACGCCACCGATATGGAAATGGCGCGCCAGTTGTGCAACGTGGCCGCTGCTGAATACAACCACAAACCGGGACTGATCGCCAAAATTGAACGTGCTGAGGCGATTCCCAAGTTGTTGGAGATTTTGCTGGCCAGTGACGGCATCATGGTGGCGCGCGGTGACCTGGCGGTTGAAGTTGGCAATGCCATCGTGCCCGCCCTGCAAAAGCGCATGATCAAGCTGGCGCGCGAACACGACAAGGTGGTCATCACCGCCACGCAAATGATGGAATCCATGATCACCAACCCGGTGCCCACTCGCGCCGAGGTGAGCGACGTGGCCAACGCTGTGCTGGACGGCACCGACGCGGTGATGTTGTCGGCCGAGACAGCCGCCGGTAAATACCCACTGGAAACCGTGATTGAGATGGCCAAAATCTGTCACGCCGCCGAGGGTGCAGGCGACGTCAAGCTGGACGCAGACTTCACCGGCAAAACCTTCAAACGCATTGACCAGTCCATCGCCATGGGCGCGTTGTTCACGGCCTACCACTTGGGCGCTAAAGCAATTGTGGCGATGACCGACAGCGGTTCGACCGCCCTGTGGATGAGCCGCCACTTGGTGAATGTGCCCATTTACGCGCTGACACCGAAGGTGGAAACCCAGCGCAAGATGGCGCTGTACCGCAATGTGCGGCCCATTCTGATGGATGCCAGCAGCGACCGGGATACAGCGTTGACCCAAGCCGAGAATCACTTGAAGAAGCGCGGCATTGTGCAAAGTGGCGATATTTACGCCATCACCTGTGGCGAGCCGATGGGCGCCCCGGGGGGGACGAACATGCTGAAGATTTGTGAAGTGAGTTGATTCGCACCTAGGCTTTCCAGCCCTTAAAATCCGCAAGTTGGTAAAAGTTACCACGCAGTTACCAGCACGGTAACGCCACAGGTTTTTTAACTCTCTGGGGATTTCAAAATGGCACTTGTCTCAATGCGCGAATTGTTGGACCACGCGGCAATCAACGGCTACGGTATTCCGGCATTCAACGTCAACAACCTGGAGCAGGTTCAAGCCGTCATGGAGGCCGCCAAAGAAGTGGGTGCGCCAGTTATTTTGCAGGCCAGCGCCGGTGCTCGCAAATACGCGGGCGAGGCCTTCATCAAGCATTTGATTGAAGCGGCCTGCGAGGCCTACCCCAACATCCCGCTGGTGATGCACCAAGACCACGGCACCTCGCCGCTGATCTGCCAGGGCGCCATTGGTTTGGGCTTTGGCTCAGTCATGATGGACGGCTCGCTGATGGAAGACGGCAAGACCCCGGCCAGCTTTGAGTACAACGTCAACGTCACCCGCAAAGTGGTCGATATGGCGCACGCCAGCGGAGTAACCGTCGAGGGTGAACTGGGCTGTCTGGGCAACCTGGAAACCGGTGAGGCTGGCGAGGAAGACGGTGTGGGCGCAGAAGGCAAACTCGACCACAGCCAGATGTTGACCGACCCCGAAGAAGCCGCCACTTTTGTGAAGGCTACTCAGCTTGATGCGCTGGCCATTGCCATCGGCACCAGCCATGGCGCGTACAAGTTCACCCGTCCGCCCACAGGGGATATTTTGGCAATCGGCCGCGTCAAGGAAATCCACGCCCGCATCCCCAACACGCACTTGGTGATGCATGGCTCCAGCAGCGTGCCGCAAGACCTGCTGGCCATCATCAACCAGTACGGTGGCAAGATGAAACAGACTTGGGGCGTGCCGGTGTCAGAAATTCAGGAAGCCATCAAGCACGGCGTGCGCAAGATCAATATCGACACCGACATTCGCATGGCCATGACCGGTGCCGTGCGCAAGTTCATGTTTGAGAATCCCGAAAAGTTCGATGCCCGCGAATGGCTCAAGCCCGCCCGCGAAGCGGCCAAACAAATCTGCAAACAGCGCTATCTGGAATTCGGCTGCGAAGGCCAAGGGGCAAAGATCAAGGGCAATAGCCTGGCCGTGGTGGCGGGGATGTATGCGCGGGGGGAACTGGCGCAAGTGGTGCAGTGAGGGGGGGAATGAGGGTTTTGGGCGCTTAAGATTACGCCCTGATTTTTGGACGAATGAGCCACCTTTTTAGGTGGCTTTTTTGTTGAGTTCCTTCACTACGCGACGGTTGCAGCAGTCACTACAGAAGCAATCATTCGAACCATACACCTTCGATGTGTATAAAATGTAAAAAGCAGAATTTCTACCCTCAACGACCTTCCCCATGAACACTCGAACCAACATCGTCATTGACGACGACCTCATCGCGCAGGCCATGGTGCGTGCGCGCGTCACCACCAAAAAGGCAGCGGTAGAAGCGGCGCTGAAGGCCTATGTGCGTAAGCCTGATTACTCTGGTCTGCTGGCCTTGCGCGGCACCGACCCAATTGACCCGGACTATGACCCCAGTGGGCCTTATGGCTTGACGCCTGAGGCGCTGGAACGCCGGGGCTGGAAGACGTTTGAAGATGCCCGTGTCGCGATGGATAAGCAGGCGGAACAGCTTTTGAGCAAGGCGGTTAAGAAGCCAGGCAAGCCGGTGAAGGTAGTGCCCGCTAACGATCTGAAGATCCGTCGCAAAACCCGAACCCTGACCCCAGCGTGATTGCCGATACTTCTGCCTGGATAGAGTTTTTGCGTTCTACGGGTTCGTCCACCCACTTGCGGCTACAAGCTGCATTGCAGGGTAACGAGGTCTGCTGGATGCCTGAAGTGGTGTACCGCGAAGTGTTGCAAAGTGCCAGAAGCGTGCCGCATTTCATTGAGTTGCAACGCCTGCTCGACACGCTGCCTGCCTGCATCAGCGATGATCCGCTGGCGCTGGCGCGCAGTGCCTCGTTGCTCTACGCTCGTTGTCGCTGGCAAGGGTTTGCGGTGCCCAGCCCCAACGATTGCCTGGTCGCCGCGTATGCGATTGAAGCGGATGAGCCCCTGTTAGCCCGTGACCGTGATTTTGTGCAAATTGCCCATATTGAACCCAAACTGAAACTGATTTGATGACTGCTCCAACTTCCCCATCACCCGCTGCGGCCACCGCCCTGCACACCTCCATGCTCACGTCCCTCCCCCTGCTCGCACGCGGCAAGGTGCGCGACAACTACGCTGTGGGCACCGACCGCATTCTGATGGTGGCCAGTGACCGCTTGAGTGCTTTTGATGTGATCATGGGCGAGCCGATTCCGGGCAAGGGCGCGCTGCTCACGCAAATGGCGTTGTTCTGGTTCGACAAGCTGGGCCCCAACGGTCTGAACCTATGCCCGATTCACCTGACGGGCGATGCGCCTGAGAGCGTGGTGACGGCGGATGAGGTGCCACAAGTCGTGGGCCGCTCCATGCTGGTCAAGCGCCTCCAACCTTTGCCGGTGGAGGCGGTGGTGCGGGGCTATCTGGCGGGCAGTGGCTGGAAAGAATATCAACATAACAGCGCCGTGTGCGGCGTGAGATTGCCGCCCGGTTTGAAGAACGCGTCCAAGCTGCCCGAACCCATCTACACCCCCGCTGCCAAGGCCGCTGTGGGTGACCATGACGAGAACATCACGTTCGAGAAAACGGTGGAGATGATTGGTCTGGACCTGGCGACCCGCGTGCGCGACATCAGCATCCAGCTTTACAAGAGCGCCTGCGAGATTGCTGCCGCCAAAGGCATCATCATTGCCGACACCAAGTTTGAATTTGGCCTCGACGCGCAAGGCACGTTGACTTTGATGGACGAGGTGTTGACGCCGGATTCATCGCGTTTCTGGCCGGCAGAGAGTTAC
>JANOLC010000050.1:0-1834 GCA_031419575.1 Burkholderiales bacterium
GTCGGGATTGGCGGCGGTGTCCGCTGCGTTAGCCCCACCATTGGCCTGCGGGGTGTAACGCGCCAACTCCATCCGGTAAAACGCCTGGTTGGCCAGCCAGCGCCCCAGGTAGTGGTCGGTCATCCAGGCGCGCCAGCGCATCTCCAGCAACTGCGTCAGGTAGAACTTGTACACCGCGATGATGATGAAGCCAAACGCCAGGTAGGTGAAACGCCCCAACTGCGTCCAGAACACATCAGCCTGCTTGTTTTGCAGCGCGTCGTAGAACACCCGGTTCCAGTCGTTGATCAGCACCAGCATGTAGACCGCGCCCAGGTTCAGGATGACGATGGCAGCGAGCAGTGCGCGGGCCTTCCATTTCTCTTCAGACTGGAAGTAGGGCAGGGAGAGGGCCCAGACTTTGGCGGTTTGGGCTTTGAAGGCGGCGAATTTGGACGTTGGAGTCATAAATATCCATCAAAAGTGAAGTAAGTCCTCGTCCAGTGGTCATACTTTGCTACAAATTAAGGAGCAAAAATCGACAGATGAAAAACGCAAGCTCAGATGCCCGTCGAGTTCAGGCGGCCTTCGTCCACGGCATGGCAGGCGATTTTGATGCCATCAACGGCTTTGAGCACCGGCCGCTCCACCCGGCAGCGGTCATTGGCATGGGGGCAGCGCGGGTTGAAAGCGCAACCCGGCGGCGGGTTCAGGGGGTTGGGCACTTCGCCTTGCACCGGGGTGCGCGCCCGGCCCGTGTCGTGCATCTTGGGGATGGCATCCAGCAACATGCGGGTGTAGGGGTGGCGCGGCTGCGAAAACAGCGTTTGCTTGTCCGCCAGTTCCACCAGGCGGCCCAGATACATCACGCCCACCTGGTCGCTGACATGGCGCACCACCGCCAGGTTGTGGGAGATGAACAGGTAGGTTAGCCCCAGCGTACGCTGCAGGTCTTTCATGATGTTGAGTACCTGCGCCTGCACGCTCACGTCCAGCGCCGATGTGGGCTCGTCACACACCAGAAAATCTGGCTGCGTGGCCAGGGCACGGGCGATGGAGATGCGCTGACGCTGGCCGCCCGAGAACTGGTGCGGGTACTTGACGGCGTCCAGCGCGCTCAGACCCACGGACTGAAGCAGCTCGGCGACGCGGTTCGTCAGGGCGGCGGGGTCAGTCACCATGCCATGTTCGGTCAAGGGCTCGCCCACAATGTCCTGCACTGTCCAGCGCGGGTTTAGCGACGCATACGGGTCCTGAAAAATCATCTGGACACGACGGCGCAGGTGATGTCCTGCTTGGGTTTTGAAGGCCGCATGCGCGTCCTGGCCGTCAAAGGTGAATCCGCCCCGGGTGGGTTCATACAGGCCCACCAGCAGCTTGGCCACTGTGCTTTTGCCGCACCCCGATTCACCTACCAACGCCAGCGTTTTACCCTTTTCAATCTCGAAGCTCACGCCATCCACCGCATGCAGAAAGACTTTGGGTTTGCGCTCCAGCACGCGGTTGAGCCAGGGCGCAGACACATCAAAGGTCATGGCCAGATCATTCGCTTGAACCAGTGCGCTCATGCGTGTCCCAGCCAACAGGCTGCCTGTGTGGCGCCAGCGGTCATCAGGTCAGGGCGATCAGCTTTGCATTTGTCAAACACCTGCGGACACCGCGGGTTGAAGGCGCAACCGGGGGGAATAGCGTTCAGGCGCGGCATGGCGCCGTCAATCTGGTTCAGGCGTTCCACGTCTTGGGTGATGTCGGGTATGGCCGCCATCAGCCCGGCGGTGTAGGGGTGCGCGGGGTGGTTGATGACCTGGTGCACCGGGCCAATCTCGGCAATGCGCCCGGCATACATCACGGCCAC
>JANOLC010000051.1:0-5158 GCA_031419575.1 Burkholderiales bacterium
GCGCTGGGCGTTCTTCATCATGAGCGAGAGCTGGGTGACGATGTTTTTCAAATCGTGCACCACAAACGCCGACATGCGATTGAACGCGTCAAACTTGCGCGCATCCAGCAACGCCTCTGTCGCTTGCATTTGCGCCAGAAAGCTCGCAGCTTGGCGGCCGGCGGTCTTCAACAAATCGTTGGTTTCCCAGTTCACCTCCATGCGGGTGCGGGCGCGGGCCAACACCACAAAGCCGATCAGGTCGTCAGCCACCGTCAAGGGAACAATCAACCAGGCTTGCTCGATACCCTGCAACCATGCGGGCAAACCGAGTTGGCCGTAGCGTCGCGGTGATGAGCGGTACTCTTCCAGGTTGATCACCCAGCCGTCTTGCAGCATGAACTGGCAAAAAGGGGAAGCTGCATCTTCTTTGTCCGACGTTAGCGACATGTTCCAGCGGGCAATTTGCGCAAATGATAGCTCTCCCCGGATTTTCATCCACAAACCACCACCGGGGCTTTCCAGCAAATCCGCCAAGCCACGAATCACGTGCCGACCCATTTCTTGGGGTGAATTTTGGCTGGAGAGCGTCTTGGTGAACCTAAGCCATTCCTCGCGGTAGTCGTAGCGGTAGCGAAATAAGTGTTTGACCAAAAACACCCGCAACTTGGCGCGAACTGTGCCTGAGACAGCAAGCACTATTAGCAATAGCAGCGCAAAAAACACCAGAACCAGTTGCAGCGCACGCCCCCACTCGCCCCCAAAGTACCTGACGTAATAGCCCACGGACGACACAAACAGGAGGTAAACCCCGGCAATCAGCAAGGTGGCGGAATGAAACGCGGCCTTTCTGGACACTTGAATTTTGGAAATCCAGTCTGTGCGCCGGGTACTGGCCAGCAACAGCAAAGGAACCATCAAGGTGTGCACGGCACCCCGAATGCTCACCGCGTCTTGATCCAGCCGGTTGAACAACACGCCCTGCGAATACAGGTAGACATCAAACAGGGCGGCACCGGCCAGCCCCAAACACAGGGGTTTGACGTTCCAACGGGAGTCTTCAGACACATTGCGGAACAGTTGCTCCATCAGGATCAACGAAAAAACCGGCAGCGCCAGGGAGCTGAAGAGCACCAGGCGCGATGGGTCACCCAACGCGTTAATACCTGCGGCCTCCAGCGCGCGCGCCACCAGGCCAAAACCGATCAAGCCCACCCCCACAGGCACCATCCAACCAACGCCATTGGCATTAATATCCGGATTTTTGGGCCGCAAAAGCAGCAACAAAAAACCAATCCAGCACGCATAACGCAGCAGATCCGCCAGGTCGCCCAACAGGTAAAAATGTCGATTGCCCGACGAGAGATAAGCTAAAAATAGCCCCCCCCACAATGCGCAAAATGCAACGGCTGCAAAAACAGCCCCCTTGGAACGGTCAAGCGGGAGGCGCAAATACCGCAACTGGACAAGGCGCAACGCAAAGGCCAGATAGCTGGCGCCCACCAGGGCGTAGCTCCAGGCAGTCAGAGTCTCGGTACCACTCTCCATAGCGCTATCGCCCCAGGTGGCGGCTACTGAGCACCTTTGCCTGTCAAAACGACACCAATGGTTTCAAACAGCACCACCAAGTCTAAAAACCAGGTGTGGTTTTTGACGTAGTACAGGTCGAATTGCAGCTTTTCAGCGGAATCCTCCATGCTGGCACCGTAGTGGTAACGCACCTGTGCCCAACCCGTCAGGCCTGGCTTCACACTCAAGCGCACCGAGTAGTAGGGGATTTCCTGCGTCAATTTGTCGACGAAGAATGGCCGCTCGGGGCGTGGCCCCACCAAGCTCATATCACCCGCCAGCACGGTAAAAAGCTGTGGCAACTCGTCAATGCGCAGCTTGCGAATCACCCGCCCTACACGGGTGACCCGGTCATCCCCGGCAGCGGCCCAGCGCGGTTTGCCGTCTTTTTCAGCATCGGTACGCATGCTGCGAAACTTGACCACGCTGAAAAGCCGCCCGTTCAGACCGACGCGCTCCTGCAGGTAGAGCATGGGCCCGCCGCTTTCCAGCAGAATCAAAATGCCTGTAATCAGCATGATGGGGGTCGAAACAATGATGAGCACGACGGCGAAAATGATGTCAAACACCCGCTTGACCAAGGTACGCATCAAACCTTGCTGAAAACCATCGCCAAAAATCAACCAGCCGGGGTTCACCGAGTCCAGTCTGATTTGGCCCAGGGTCTTCTCGAAATGAGTGGCAATATCCACCACACGAACGCCGTGAAGCTTGCAATCCAGCAATTCACGCAACGGCATGCTGCCCCCACGCCGCTCAGCCAACGCCACCACAATTTCGTCCACCTGCTCATCTATGACGATGTCGGTGAGCGATTTGTCCGGCGTCAACACCCCCCAGGCAGACACCTCGGTCACGGCCTCGTTGGGGCCGGCAAAGTAACCCACCAGGTCAACGCTGGCATCTGATTTTTTGAGCGAACGTCCCACCAGCTTGGCCCGCGTGCCCGTGCCAAACACCAAAATACGCTGGCGCACCATAGATTGCGAGGTGGAATGCATGGCATACACGCGATGCCCCAAGACCAAAACGATACATGCGGCCACGGTGTAAGCAAATAACCGACGATCGCCCACGGACAGCGGCAGCAAACTGAAAATGCCGTAGGCCAGCACCAGGGTCAAAATGAGCGACAGTACGCCGCGTGCGCGCGACTGCCCGACCGAACGGTTGTGTACCCGCTGGTAAAAACCAAGCCCCGAATTGATGCCCAACATGCCCAAGGCCAGCAACACGGAGCAAGTGACCGCCACAGACACGCCGCGCGACAAGTCACTGGACTGCCACAAGATAGACGCAATGACCGTTACCACCACAAGTCCCAGGTCAAAAAACACCTGAAGCAGCGTACGCTTGTGCAGGTAATGGTTGAATATTTTTATCACGTTTTATGGTTTCGTTTCGTGTTGCACACCGCTACAGGCCGACAAGACCTGACTGCCCCGCCAAGTATCCTACATGTCAGGACGTTTGAACTCAAACTTGTGGCAGAAAGGGCCTGTCCGCTTGATGGGGATGCCAGGAATGCCTGAAGCTTAAATTTTTATGAAAGTGCTCCAAGTCCCCGTCCAACAAAAATTGTGCACTATCTAATAAGTAGCAAATCCTGGTGTCATCAACGCGATCAAACCAGCACTTCCACGCAAGCGGGATGCCCTAAAAACTGCTGCGGGCTGGCGCTGGCCCCATAGGCCCCTGACATGAACACCACCACCCAGTCACCCTCGCGGGCCACTGGCAAGCTCATGCGGTCGGCCAGGATGTCCAGCGGAGTGCACAGCGGCCCGACGACTGAGGCCATTTCTCGCGTGAACGACGCTAACGAATCAACCCGATTCCCCATCGCTTTAACAATGGTGACCGGGTAATTTTTGCGCACCACCTGCCCAAAGTTGCCCGACGCGGCCAAGTGATGGTGCAAGCCACCATCCACCACCAAGAACACCTGGCCGCGCGACACCTTGCGGTCCACGATGCGCGCAACATAAACCCCCGCCTCGGCCACCAGATAGCGGCCCAACTCGATGACCAGTTCAGCGTGGGGGAAGTCAACCAGCGCCCTGGCGGCCAACTGAGCCAGGTTGGCGCCAATGGGGGTCAGGTCTAGTCTTTGTTCGCCCGGGAAATAGGGCACCCCAAAACCGCCACCCAGGTTGAGATACCGAATGGGTGCTGGGGCGTGTTCTGCCAACCGCAGGGCCAAATCGTAGGAGCGGTTCTGCGCTTCACACAAGGCTTCGGCGCGCAGGTTTTGGGAGCCTGTGAACAGGTAAAGCCCTTCAAATGAGAGGCCCAACTGGCCAATTCGCGCCAGCAAATCAGGCACTTGTTCCGCATCCACGCCAAACGGCTTGGGGCCACCGCTCATTTTCATACCCGCGCTTTTCAGCTCAAAGTCAGGATTCACTCGCACGGCAACCCTGGCTGGCAAACCCAGTTGAGCAGAAATCACGGCGAGCTCTTCGACCTCGCGTGCAGATTCAACGTGCAGCAGCACCCGTGCCGCCACAGCTTGCCGCAATTCAACCGTGCGCTTGCCCGGCCCGGCAAAGCTGATGTCCCTGGGGATGGCACCGGCATCCAAAGCAACCTTGAGCTCCCCGGCAGAGGCCACATCAATGCCGTCCACCAAACCGGCCATGAGCGCCACCAAGGCGGGCATGGGGTTGGCTTTCATGGCGTAGTGCAGCTTGAACGCCGCTGGCAGCGCAGCGCGCAACTCCGCCACCCGCGCCCGCAACAAGGCCCGGTCATATGCGTAAAACGGTGTTTGCCCAACCCGCTCGACCAACAAAGACAGGCGCTCTCCCCCAATCTGCAACTCGCCGCCCTGGACGGGAAACTGAGACATGGCCGCATGAATGGGGGTCGAAAGGGCAATTTGAGACATGCTTGATTTTGATTTGAAATATGGCCGACGCAGCGGTTAGGTAGACGGAGCCACTGCGGGGTGCCGCTCATGCCATTGCGCCGCCAACGCTTTGCGGTCAATCTTGCCGTTGGGGTTGCGCGGCAAAGGGCCGTCCAAAAACTCAAAGCCGGCGGGCACCATGTAGGCAGGCAGGCGGGCTCGGCAAAAAGCATTTATTTCATTGACCAGGTCATTTTTCAAGTAAATAGCGCCCTTAGTCCCCGTCAATACTGAATAGTTAGCTATTATTTGTATAGCACCCCCCAAGATGGGATGACTGACACCAAAGGCCACACACTCCCCCACCAGTTGCGTGGCGTAGACGATTTCTTCGATTTCAAGCGGGCTGACGCGGTAGCCCGAGGTTTTGATCATCTCGTCGCGGCGACCGATGAAGTACAAAAACCCATCGGCATCCCGACGCACCGTGTCACCCGAAAAAACGGCGTACTCCGGCAATTGCAAACCCTCAGTAAGGCAGGGCAACCCCTTCGGCACCGGCTTGAATCGCTCGGCCGTTTTGGCGGCATCGTTCCAATAACCCAGGCTAACCAAGGGCCCACGGTGCACCAACTCACCGGGTTCATCGTCATCACACGGGGAACCATCCTCTCGCAGCACCAGAATTTCGGCATTGGGGATGGCTTTGCCGATGGAATCCGGGCGGCGGTCAACCTCTTGCGGGGCCAAGTAGGTGGA